>JAJYDP010000087.1:3933-11996 GCA_021777365.1 Chloroflexota bacterium
ATCGTGCGGGCGGGCTGCACCCCGGTGTACGTGTTCGCCCAGATCAACCAGGACCTGATCGACCTCGGCACCGAGGCCGGTCTCCTCGCGCACGTCTGACCCGCGATGGCCGACATCCGGATCGGTGTCCCCGACAAGGGCGTCACCGTCGTGGCGTGGCTCAAGGAGGAGGGGGACTTCGTGGCCCGACTCGAGCCGGTCCTCCGTTTCCGGGCCGATGACGGGACGGAGGACGTCCTTCGTTCGCCCGGGAGTGGCGTCCTGGCGCGGATCGAGGTACCGGCCGGCGCATCCGCGCCAGCCGGGGGTACGCTGGGACGGGTGACGATCATCGTCGGAGGTACGTGATTGATGGACGCGTCGGCACGTGTCGGCCGGTTCACCGGGCACGTCGCATTCGTGACGGGCGGTGGCTCCGGCATCGGTCGGGCCGTCTCCCTCCGGCTCGGCCGCGAGGGAGCCGCCGTCGCCGTCGCCGACGTCGTCGCCGATTCGGCCATCGAGACCGCCGCCCTGCTCCAGCAGGGCGGGGCGGCGGCCATTGCTCTCACCGTGGACGTGTCCTCGGCGGAGGCAGTCGACGCGGCGGTCGAGGAGGCGTGGCGGCGGCTCGGACCCGTCGACATCCTGGTCAACAACGCGGGGATCATGGGCTACCGGCCCTTTCTCCGCCTCCGCGAGTCCGACTGGGACCGCACCATGGCCGTGAACGCCAAGGGCGTGTTCCTGTGTTCCCAGGCGGTCGCGCGGCGCCTCGTGGCCGCACACCACAGCGGTTCCATCATCAACCTGAGCTCCATCACCAGCGAGGTGGCGATCGAGTTCCAGGCCCACTACGCGGCCTCCAAGGGCGCGGTGCGCATGCTGACACGTGCCATGGCCCTCGAGCTCGCGTCCCAGGACATCACCGTCAACGCGGTGGCCCCCGGGGTCGTGGAGACGGCCATGACCAGCGAGCTGCTGGCCGATCCCGCGGTTGCCGAGGCGACCCTGCCGTTGATTCCGCTCGGTCGGGCGGCTCAGCCGGCAGAGGTGGCCGGGGCCGTTGCGTTCCTCGCCTCGGACGACGCCCGGTACATCACCGGCGCCACCCTGGTAATCGACGGAGGGTATCTGCTCCGATGACCCACCCGCGGGTGCGCCTCCCGCCGGACGTATCGATCCCGACCGAGTTGGCGGCCAAACACGACCTTCTGGTGGACATCCTGCGGCAGACGGAGAGCGTCCTCGTCGCCTACTCGGGCGGCGTGGATAGCAGCCTGCTGGCCGCGGCGGCGCACCGCGCTCTGGGGCCGCGCGCCCTGGCCTGCATCGCCGTGTCCCCGTCGCTCGCCGCCGATGAGCTCGCGGCCGCCACGTCGGTCGCGCGGATGATTGGCATCGGGCTTCGGCAGGTCGAGACCCACGAGCTCGACATCGAGGGCTACGCGGCGAACACGCCCAACCGCTGCTACGTGTGCAAGGGCACGCTGTTCGCGCGACTTGCGACGACGGCGCGAGAGGAAGGGATCGCCTGCGTGGTCTACGGCGAGAACGTGGACGACGGCGGGGACTATCGCCCCGGAGCGCGGGCGGCAGTAGAGGCCGGGGTGCGGGCGCCGCTCGCCGAGGCGGGGCTGACCAAGGCGGAGGTGCGCGCGCTCGCCCACGCCTACGGACTGCCGAACTGGCAGAAGCCGGCCGCTCCCTGCCTGGCCACCCGCATCCCGTACGGGCAGCGGGTGACGGTCGAGAAGCTCCGGCAACTGGAGGCGGCCGAACGAGTCGTCCGCGCCCTCGGCTTCCGGGAGACACGCGTGCGCCACCACGGCGACGTCGCCCGGGTCGAGCTGCTGCCCGACGAGCTCGAGCGGGCCGCGACGCCTGCCACCCGCGAGGCGATCGTGCGCGGGCTCCAGCGGCTGGGCTTCCACTACGTCGCGCTGGACCTGCAGGGCTACCGCTCGGGCAGCCTGAACGAGGTGATCGGAACGCCAGATACCGACGCGCTGCGAGCTCGGCGCAGGTTGCCGCTGTTCGTGCGTGTACCTGACAGCGCGGTGGGGCACCAGGATGGATGAGCGTCGCCTGGAGCGGTTGCTCGACGAGGTCCGGGACGGGCGGCTCGACGTGCCGACGGCCGTCGAGCGGCTGCGCACCCTCCCGTACGAGGATCTCGGGTTCGCCCGGCTGGATCACCACCGGGGGCTGCGCCAGGGGTTCCCGGAAGTCGTCTTCTGCCAGGGCAAGACGGTACCCCAGGTGGTCCAGCTGGTCGAGCGGCTGGCCCGGGAGGGGGGTGCGGTCCTGGCCACCCGGGCCACCGCCGAGATGTTCGCCGCGGTCCACGCGATGGTGCCCGCGGCCGTGCACGATCCCGTCGGGCGGACGATCGTGGTGCCCGATCCGCAACCCGTGGCGCCGGCCCCCGGCGTCCTGGTCTTGACCGCCGGCACCGCCGACATCCCGGTGGCGCAGGAGGCGGCGGTGACCGCCGAGGTCATGGGCAACGCGGTCGAGCGCGTGTTCGACGTCGGCGTGGCCGGGCTCCACCGGTTGCTTGACCAACGTGACCGGCTTCACCGCGCCCGGGTGATCGTCGTCGTGGCCGGCATGGATGGGGCCCTGCCGAGCGTGGTCGGCGGGCTGGTCGACGTTCCCGTCGTGGCGGTTCCCACCAGCATCGGCTACGGGGCGAGCTTCGGCGGCGTGGCGGCGCTGCTCGGCATGCTCAACGCGTGTGCACCGGGGATCGCGGTGGTCAACATCGACAACGGGTTCGGTGCCGGGTACCTGGCCGGCCTGATCAACCGGGGCGGTGCCCCCGCGACGACATCGTCGACGGTCGACGCCGAATGGCCGGCCCTCACGACGACGGGGGCACCGGTGGCGCCATGAGCGAGCGCGGCGTGTCCGCCCCTGCGCTCGCCGGGCGGATCGGGTTCCTGGACTGCTACTCCGGGATCAGTGGCGACATGGTCCTGGGCGCCCTCGTCGACGCCGGCGTGCCGCTCGCCCACCTGTCCGCGGTGCTGGACGGCCTCTCGCTCGCGGGCTACGTGCGCCTCGAGTCCGGCCAGGTCCAGAGCGGCGCGCTTCGCGCGACCCGCGTGCAGGTGATCGCCACCCCGCAGCAGCCGCACCGCACGCTCCGCGATCTCGCCGCCCTGCTCGAGGCGGCCGAGCTCGACGAGGTGATCCGCGTGCGCAGCCTGGCCGTCCTGCGTCGGATCGCGGAGGTTGAAGGGCGCATCCACGGGCAGGCCACTGAAGACGTCGAGCTGCACGAGGTCGGCGCGATCGACTCCGTCGCCGACGTGGTCGGCGCGGTGGCTGGCTTCGCGTATCTTGGCATCGACCGCCTGTATGCGTCGCCGATCCCGGGCAGCCCGGGGTCGATCGCGGGGGGTCATCACGGCCAGCTGCCACTGCCGGCGCCTGCCACCCTCGAGCTGCTTGCCGCCGCCGGGGCGCCCATCCGCCCCTTCGGTGACGGGCACGAGCTGGTCACGCCTACCGGCGCTGCACTGGTCACGACGCTGGCCCGCTTCGAGCAGCCCCCCATGGTGATCCGCACCGTGGGATATGGGGCCGGGCAGACGGAGCTGCCCTGGCCCAACGTGCTCCGGCTGTGGATCGGGGAACCGGTCCCCGAACCGGATGCCGCGCACGATGAGCATGTCGTGCTCGAGACGAACGTGGACGACATGAGCCCGCAGCTGCTGGCACCCGTCGCGGACGTGCTCTTCGCGGCAGGCGCGCTCGACGTCACCCTCAGTCCGCTGCTCATGAAGAAGGGGCGCGCCGGCGCGCTCGTCAGCGTGGTGGCGCGCTCGCAGGACGAGGAGGCCCTTGCGGACCTCTTGCTCCGGGAGACCACCACCCTCGGGGTCCGCGTCCACCCGGTGCGCCGCCACGAGGCGGACCGGGCGTTCGAGACCGTCGCCACGCGGTTCGGTCCGGTGACCGTGAAGCTGAAGCTCCTGCACGGTCGGGTCGTCAGTGCCATGCCCGAGTTCGAGTCGGTCCGGGAGCGCACGCTGGCCGCCGATGTCCCGCTCGTCCAGGTGCATGCCGCCGCGGCTGCGGCCGCGGACGCGCTGGTGGCGACGCTGGCAAACGAGGCCCGCCCGCCCGACCCGTTCTGACCGATGGGCACGGCCGCCTCGGGCGTGGACAGGCTCGACCGGCACCTCGCGCCCAGGGGCACCGAGGAGCGGATGGTTCCCGGAGTACCGCATGGCTGAACTGCGCCAGGTTGGCCAGGCCTGCCCTATCGACGATGTGCCGCTGGGCTTGGAGGGCTGCATCGCCTGCCGCTTCTTCCGTGGCGTCTACGCGATCGATCCCGTCGACGGCAAGTTTCACGGGTGGAAGGTTCTCTGCCTCTGGCCGAACGACGGACGATGGGTGTGGCAACGGCCGATCCCCGACTCCTTCGCCGCGGCCTTCGAGGAGTCCGACGAGTGACCCTCTGGGCGTTCGGCACGTCGCTCGTGGCTCGCAGAGCTCGGTCCGGGGTCAAGCAAGTGGGGCGGGAAGTGCCCTTGCGTGCGAGGCGCACGTCGGGAGGGCCACGATCCAGCCGCGACTATCGCCGTGGACGTGGCCTTCGCCGTGGAACGGCCAGGGGGCCGCCGCCTCGGGTTTCAGGGGTGGTGCGGCCTACCCCTGATGGCCTCACGCTCACGGCGCCGTCCAGCCCAGCAGCTCGGGTACGGCCACGAAGCGAACGCCCGGGTCGTGGTGGAGCGCGATGACCGCTGACAGGATGAGCGGGGTCAGGGCGGGTCCGCCGTGGGCCAGCAGCACCGAGCCGTCGGTGCCCTGCAGGGCGCCTGCCCCGGGTTCGCCGACGGCGCGGGCGCAGGAGGCCCGGGCTGGCGATGGGAGGGGGGCAGACCACATGCTCGACGGCGCCGACGCACATTCCTCGCAGCCTCCGCGCCTCGCCCCCGCCCGGAGCTCGGCGGGATGGCAGGCTCCCGGTATGCTGGGCCGATCATGCAGACATGCCAGCTCGGATCGACGGGCATCACGGTGACGCCGATCGGCCTCGGGCTCGCCGCCGTGGGACGGCCCGGCTACATCAACCTCGGTCGGGACGCAGACCTGGGCGCGGATCGGAGCGTGGAGGCGCTGCGCGAGCGGACCCACGCGATACTGGATGCCGCGTACGCGGCAGGCGTCCGCTACGTGGACGCCGCCCGCTCGTATGGACGTGCGGAGGAGTTCCTGGCCGCGTGGCTCCGCCGCCGGGACCTGCCGCCGGGCGCGCTCACGGTCGGCTCGAAGTGGGGCTACACGTACACCGCCGGCTGGCGCGTCGGCGCCGCCGTGAACGAGGTCAAGGACCACTCGCTCGCGACCCTGCGCCGGCAGCTCGACGAGAGCCGCGCGCTGCTCGGCCCGTGGCTGCGCCTGTACCAGGTCCACTCCGCCACGCTTGAGAGCGGCGTGCTCGCCGACACCGCCGTGCTCCACGAGCTCGCCCGACAGCGCGACGCAGGCCTGGCGATCGGGGTGACCGTGAGCGGCGCGCGCCAGGCCGACACCATCCGGTCGGCCCTCGAGATCCGGATCGACGGGGTGAATCCATTCGGCGTGGTGCAGGCGACGTGGAACCTCCTCGAGCCGTCCGCGGGGCCCGCCCTCGAGGATGCCCACCGGGAGGGCTGCGGCATCATCGTCAAGGAGGCGCTGGCCAACGGGCGCCTCGCCGTGCGGCAACCTGGTGCGGCCAGCGCGGCTGCCGATGCGCTCGACCGGATGGCGGCCGACGACGGTGCCGACCAGCGGGCCTCACCGGACGCGATCGCCATCGCCGCCGCCCTGGCGCAACCGTGGGCCGACGTGGTCCTGTCCGGCGCCGTAACGCTCGCGCAGCTCGCCTCGAACCTGTCGGCGCTCGACCTCGCGCTGTCGCCCTCTCGGCTCGACCAGCTCGCGACCCTCGCCGAGCCGGCCGAGGCATATTGGGCGGAACGAAGCGCGCACCCCTGGTCCTGACCGGCACCTCGGGGCTGTCCTGCGGCGCCTGCTGGCACCGCTCGAGGGAAGCCCCATCGCGCGCGAGGCTCGAAACGGGCCGTACGCGGCCCACCATGGCCGGGCGCGCATGTCGACCGCGATGGCGATCCGGCCGACGCCGTCTGCGTCCTCGCCTCGGGAACGGTCAAGAGATCGCGAATCGGGCGCACGCTCCCCCCTCTCCGGGAGCCAGACGCGATGATGGTGTCGACGGAGCCTGCGCCCTGTCCGCTCGCGGTGTGCGTCGGGGCGCGCATCCCAGATCCGTTCCGTCAGCGGCCGGCCCGGGAGGCCCAGGAAGCGGTCCCCGCAGGGCACCTTCGTCGCCGCATTGCACGCGCATGTGCCCTGATGCTCGCGGCGGCGTCCGTCTCCGTGCCCTCCACGATGGATTGCCCGTCATCACCGACGGACCGCAGGCGACGCTCGTCACGTAGAGTTCCCCGTGACAAGGCTCGCGCCCCCTGGCGTCGAGCCCACGAGAGGAGCCCTGGGAGGTGGGAAGGCAGGCCTGGACGGTCCGTGTGGGGGACCGCGAGCGGCGCGTCGAGGTCGAGCACGGTTACTGGTTCGGGGCGGTGACCATCCGCCTCGATGGCAGGGTGGTGTTGAAGGCCCGCCCGCTCCTCGACGTGTCCTCTCAGCGCGGGGTCGACCTCCCGATCTCGATCGACGGGCATTCGCTGATCGTCGCGATCCGGCCGACGTCCTGGCGCCGGACGCTCCTTGTGACCGGCTACCGGTACGCGCTCTCGTTGGACGGCCCGCCGGCTCCAGGCAGCGTCGCGCCATCCCCCCTCGTTCGCGGCACGAGGCGAGGCGTCCGGAGCGTGAACGACTTCATCGAGGCCGTCGCGTGGGGCGTCGGGAGCATCGCCGCGGTGCGCCTCCTCCTGCAGGGACCGGCCCTCATGGCCCCCCTCATCCTGGGCGCGCCCGCGCTCGCTTCGCTGGTCGTGCGACGAGGCAACCGACTGCCCGGGTGGCTCCGACTTGCCCTCGCTACAGGGACCTTCGCCGCCTGGACAGTGATCGGCGCGGCGCTCGTGGGCGCTCTCTATCGGACCCTGGGGCTGAGGCCGTGAGGAGCGGGCCGAGCAAAGGCACGCTGAAACGTGGTGGTGAACCGATCATCTGACCGACCCACGGTCGCCGCTCCGCCGGAGCGACCGACCCACGCGCCCCTGCTCTACGACACCAGGTGCGCCCCGAGGAAGTCGAGCACGGCGCGGATCAGCTCCTCTGACCGCGGGCCCTCGTCCCGGACGTCGAACGCGTGGTGACCCTGCTCGTGGACGAGCAGTTGCGCAGGAAGGCCGCGCTCGCGGCAGGTGGTGATGAACGCGTCGATCGTCTGGTTGATCTCCGGTCGATCGAGCGCGGCCTGGAGGCACAGGAGCGGCCAGGGCAGCCCGAGATCCGCCAGGAGCGCGAGGGGCGAGGCCTGCGCCAGGGCGTCGGCGGGAACGTCGGCGCCGACCGGGGCGAGCATCGGGCGCAGATCACACGGGCCGTACAGGGCGACAGCGCAGCGGATGCCCTCGGGCCGGCGCATGGCGGCCGAGAGCGCCAGGGGCACGCCGCCCGAACAGGCCCACAGCCCGAGCCGGCTCGCGTCGATGCCGAGCCCCGGTCCCTCGGCTCGTACGTAGTCGAGGGCCTGGTCGATCTCTCCGAGCGGACGATCGAGGCGCGTCAGCCGTTCCGTGGACGAGTGGTCGAAGGTGACCGCCGCCAGACCCATGGAGGCGACCGCCTCGGCCCACGACACGTACTGGCCCCACGCCTTCGCGCCGACCAGGTGGATCGGGTCGGCATCGCCGTGCACGAAGACGACGGCCGGCAGCGCCCCGGACGAGCGCGAGGGCCGGTAGACGTCCATCGTCAGGTCCGCGCCGACGGGTGGGCCATACGCGAGATCCCGCATTCGCTCGACCTCGCTGCCCCGACCGACGTCGAGCACGATCCGGTCCGAACCCCGATCGGGCATCCTCTCGGTCCTCCGCCTGTCCGTGATCCGGCCGGTGGCCGCCGGCTCGGCGGCTCGCCCTCGG
>JAJYDP010000088.1 GCA_021777365.1 Chloroflexota bacterium
GCATACGTTGCGGCCGGAGCGGCGACGATGGCGCAGCCGACGGTGCCAGACGATCCGGTGATGGTCGAGAGGCAGGCGTAGCCGCTGGGATACTCGGCGATTGCCACGTCATAGGTAGACGCGGTCTTGGTCGCGAACGTGGCGGACACCGACAGATCGCCCGCGGCGTTCGTAGTCACGAATGTCCGGTTCGACGTGAAGAAGTGGTCGGAATAGGTGTAGGACGCAGCGAGCGCCGACCCGGCGACGACCAGTGCCAACAGGCCCGCGAGGGCTACGGGAACGATCCTGCGCATAGCAATCCTCCTTGTGGTCAAGCGGAGGTGACCGCTCATTCCACCAGTTTACTCGTGGTTTGGGGCCCCTGACCCCGAACGTCCACTGTCACTCCATCGCGGCGCGGTAGGCGTCGGCCCACTCGGCGACGCGGATGCGGTAGTCGTACTCGCCAGCGACCCGCTCGCGGGCGGCGGCCACGAGGTCTGCGCGGAGCGCCGGGCTCTCGACGAGCCGACGCACCGCCCGGGTCCACTCGTCCGTATTCTTCGCCACCAGCCCGTCGGTGCCGTCCCGGATCACGTCGTACGGCGCCGGGCGCATCAGGCGCTGCGCGACCGTGGGGACCCCGGCGCAGGTGTACTCCAGCCAGTGCAGCTCGCTCTTGGCGCGGTCGAAGTCGTCGCCCACCAGCGGAGCCAGCCCCACGTCCGCGTGGACGTTCGCCAGCGTCCGCGCGAACGTCGGGATGTCGCGGACGTAGCGGATCACCTCGTCGAAGTACTTGGGCGCGTCCGGCCCGCCCTCGTACCCGAAGAACACCGTGCGAAGCCGCGCAGCCCTGACCGCCGCGGCCGCCTGTCCGCCGCGGTGCTTGCCGTCCACGACCTCACCGAAGTAGTCTCGCAGGCGGCTCTCCGCACTGGCGTAGAACAGGGCCGTGAGCGGACGGTCGGGCTTCTCGGTGGTGGGGCGGTAGATGGCCGGGTCGACGGCGTTGCGGATCACCACGACGCGGCGGTTGTACGACCCGTAGCGAGCCGCGAGGGCTGGCGTGGCGACCGTCACGAGCGTGGCCTTGCGGGCCATCTCGCGGATGAAGTCGGCCTCCCGCTGGGCGATGGGGTACTGGCTGTTCCACCGCCCCATCGTCAGCGGGTCGTCGTCGGTGTCGTACAGGATCGGCTTCCGCCCCACCGCCCAGTCCCACGCCCAGCGCGTGGCGCTGAACGGCCGGTACCCCGCGCGGACGACCGACTGGACCTCGCGGAGCGTGTCGTAGAACCGGCGGAACACCACCACGTCCGCCCACTCCAGCGGCTCGGTGTCGAACGTCTCGCCGTCCCCGGCGATGCCGGAGACGTAGCGCGGCTCGATCCCGAGTGCCCGCAGCGGTGCGTCGAACTGCGAGCCCCGGAAGTACGGGCACGGCATCTGGTGGTCGTGCCCGTAGTACAGGACGCGGAGCGGGTCGGACGTGGCGGCTTCTCCTCTGGGTCTAAAACGTAATCGTCCAGCCGTTGAGCTGGATCGTGTCCCCGTTGGCCGCGACGGTCGCGCTGGCGTTGAGCAGCGTCTCCAGCATCGGGATCGTCCCGGCTGCCGCGAGGCTGTTGAACAGGACCACCTTGTAGATCGTCACCGACGATGCGCCGGTGTACGTCCACGTGTGCAGGAACTCCTCCTGCCCGGCCCCGGGGAACGTCGGGCTGGTCGCGCCGCCGTAGCCCGCGTACGCCCGCGCGAGCCCGCTCGTCGTCTGCTCGGTGGCCGTGCCGGTGGCCGTGCCGTCCCCCCACAGCCCGTCGGCCGAGCGCGTCACGTCCGTCGCCGTCGGCGTGGTCGAGGAGGTGGACAGCGCGACCCACCACGTCGGGAGCGACTGAGGCATGACGAACGCCGCCGACGCGGACGAGGGCGTGGTCCCCGCCGCTCCGGTGAGCGGCAGCGCGTACCACTGGTCGACCGTGATAACCGTGCCAGTGTTCGACAGGATCACGCCGACGACCGGGTTCGTGAACGCATCGGCCGTGATGGCGTTCGCCACGAACAGCGCGTGCCCCTGCAGGCCCGCGTTGCCCGCCGACGAGGTGGCGGTCGGGTATGTCCCGGTGCCTGTCCACGTCGTTGCCGTCGGGGCGGTCGCCGTGCCGGTGGCCGCGAGGCCGTTGAGGCTGGCCCCGATGTCCCCGAACGTGACGATGCGCTGGAACTGGTCGCGCCCGACGTTGAGGCGCAGGTTGTGCGTGCGCCGGATCTCGCGGTACACGCGCCGCTGCATCCCGTACGCGCCGTCACGCCACTCGCTGCCGACGAGCACCGGCTGGGTGAACGCGCAGGGGTCCTGCACCAGCTCGCGCGGGTGGACGCGGGTGCCGTCCGGCACGAGGCTCGTGGTCCGCACCTCCACCGGGTCGAGGTAGCGCCGGTAGCCGGCCACGAACGAGGCCGGGTCGAGGATGCCGCGGGCGAGGAACCCGAGGTCCTCGGACACGCTGCGGCGGAAGCCGCTGGGGCGGCGCGAGACGAAGTCGTGGATCACTGACCCTCCTGTCGGGAACGACGGCGCCGCTTCGGCGCGACTCTCCCCTGCCGGTGCGGCGCCACCGCCGGCGGGGGCCGATCAGTAGCCCGCCGGCCGCACCCCGCGCTCGGAGTCCGGCAGGCGACCGGCCTTGTGCGCCCTGCTGGCGCAGCGCCGGCAGAGATACGCAGCCCGCGAGCCGTAGTAGGCGATGTGCTGGTGACAGAAGCTGCCGCCGCAGTCGGCGCACTGCTCGACGACGTAGCCGCGACTCAGGCGCGCGCACAGCGGACAGAGCGCGGCCGATCGTCCCAGTGAGGCTACCTCCGCGCGCGCCGCGCCGGAGCGGGCCGGTCCGCGAGCACCGTCGCCGCGCTGACGAGCCGCTCGCCCATCTGGCGCACGGCCGCGGACGCCTCGTCCTCGCGCTGCTGGAACTCGTCCAGTTGCTCGCCGGTGAGCGGGATGCCCTTGCCCTGCGGCTCCAGCGTCCCGTCGGCCCGGCGGCGGTACGACTGGTACCGCGGCGTCTCGACCCAGCCCAGCCTGCGGAGGTACGGCGCGCACGCGTCGCAGTCGACCGCCATCGGGGAGCGGTCGCCCTCCTTCGGCGGCTCGGCCCGAACGTGCTGGTGGCCCGTCTCGGGGATCGAGACGGCGGTGGTGCGGTAGTCGGTGTAGAGGACGGTCACACTGACGCTCCTTCGACCTCTCGCCCGCAGCGCGGGCACGTTCGCTCCCAATCCCACAGGCCGCGCCGGCAGCACGACCGACTGGCGGTCCGCGTGGCGCGGGAGGGCTTCACCTCGATCAGCGCGTCGTAGCGCCGGAGGGCCGACGAGCCGCGGATCGCCGCAGCCTGCTCGTCCGTGACGTGGATGCGGCCGCGATGGTCGGCGTGGATCGACCCCCCGCCGTCGAAGTCGACGCCGCGTGCGCCGCCGAGCAGCGCGAAGTCCGGCATGCCGTATCCCTCCGATGCGACGACGGGTGCCCGCCTGAAACCCCCGAGAGTATGGGATGGGCACCCGTCGCCTATGCGCTTCCGGCCAGCCTCGCGGCTGCCTCGTGTTGGTGGGGAGGCTTCACGCACCTCCCGTGAGCGTCCTGTTCGAGCCGCGGAGGCCGGTCGGCACAGACGCAGCGGAGCCCTCAACGGTGGCTCGACGACCTCACCTTACGCGCGAGGCTCGGCAGGCAGCCCGTCCGGCGCGGGTACCGTCCTGCGGCGGTGGGGCCGGGTGCCAGCCCGGCCTCGTGTGGTGGCAGCGGGCCGTGGAGTCGAACCACGGTCTGACGGTCCAGAGCCGCCCGTCGTACCTCTGAACGAGCCCGCTGTGGTGGCGCGACGGGGGACTCAACGTTCGATCCGCTGGCCTGTGCCGGCAGGTTCGGTGGGCCTGCCACAGACGAGGCCTCGCGGCCTCAGCCCCCTACGCCCTCTCGTCGGACTGCGCGCCGTGCGTAGTCTAGCCCCCTGCCGGTCCAGTAACCAGCTTTCAGCCGAGGGTTTCACTCGGGGCATCGGGGGCGAGCCGGACCCGTTTCTTCCGCCCGAGAGGCTGACGCCCGTCGCTGGGCTGCGGTATCCGGCGTCACGGAGTGTACGTCCCGCTGACGCCGCGCTCCTCGCGGTCGCGCCGGCGGGACTCCAGCCAGTGCAGCGCCTCCTCGCAGTGGGTGATCGCGAGGCTCGTCTCCCGGCTGGGGGTGTTCGGCTCGTGATTGAGTTGGCGGAGTCGCTGGATGACGAGCGGCAGGATCGTCTCGGGAACGTCACCGACGAGCTGTCCGCCGGTGAGGGATCGCGGGCGGTCCTGCCACACGATCCGCGAGCCGAGCGGGCTTCGCGAGGCGGTCGTCCCGTCAGGAGCGTCCACCCGTTCGTACGACGCGATCTGCACGATCGGGTCGTTGTCCTCGCTGACGGGGCACATCGAGAAGTACTCGCCGAAGTCGCGCCAGTACGCACCGTTGGCTCCGACGACGACTCGGGCAGGCAGGTCGGGCATGTTGCCCTCCTCCGGGGCATGCTGCCCCGCTGTGGCCGAGCGGTCACGGCCTATCCGCTCGCGTCCAGCACTCCCGTCCGACCGGCCCGGCCGTCGACACTTCCGAGTGGATACGGAGCCGCCCGGAACCGGGACGCGGTGGCTGGATCGGCATGTAGTCGATGCCGCCCCATTGACGCAGGGGCGGCCTCCGCGGCTCCAGTTCGGTCCGGTGTCAGCCTCTCACGACTGATCGTCCCGTCCTCGCGGCCTGTGAGCGTGCCGCGCTGGAGCTAACTCCAGTCGCCGTTCGCCGTCGAGCCGGTCCTCTGGATGCCCTGAATGATGCCGCTCAGCTGGGGAGCGACCGAGAACAGGGTCCCGTAGAGGAAGATCGAGTAGCGGAACGTCGGGTCGATGACCGGCCACGCGACGGACACGTAGTCCTGCACGTTCCGGATCTCCCACGCGTTGCCCACGTTGGAGAAGGACATCGGCACCTGATACGAGAACAGGAACGCCGTGCCCTGCGTGAGCCACGGGTGGACGACGATGCGCACGACCGACCGCGTGAACGGGTTGACGAACTGCGACACCGCAGCGCCGGCCCGCACGTTGTCGATCTCGTCCTGCGTGATGAACAGGTTGTACGCCTGCTGCCCGCCGGACGCGAGGCTGAGGAGGTTCTGGCTGAAGTTGCTCAGGTCCAGAGCCTCGGCCACCAGCTCCTGCGGGTCGGCCCGGAAGCCGCCGTTGACGCTGGTGTTCGTCGTGCCGCTGTTGTCGTACAGCCCGGCGAGCGCGTCGCTGAGGAGCGCTGCCGTGATGGACGACCCGGCCTTCTGGTTGATGTACCCGCCGGTGAACGACCCGTCGGAGGGGTACGTCCCCGACTGGGTGTTGCCCGTGAGGACCGCCAGCAGACCGTCGTAGTCGTAGTTCGACCCGGTGCCGCTGTCGGTGGTGGGCGGCTGGGTGCCGCCCGTGGGGAGCGCGCCCTGCAGGGTGTACTTGTACGCCCCGACGTTCGACGCCATCAGGTAGTACGTCCCTGCGGCCGTACCGGTGGTGACGTAGAGGTCGTACTGGAGCGCGCCCGCCGAGGGCGAGATCGCCACGTCCACGACCTGCCCGGCCGAGACTCCGACGTTCGCGGCGGCCGAGGCTGCCGTCTCGCCGTAGTAGTTCTTGGCGACCACCTTGACGTACACGTCCGACGTGACGCCGGTGAGCGCCGTCTCGTTCGACGTGGCCGTCCGGGCAGTCAGCGACGGGGCTGCCGGGGTGGAGATGTTGTTGTACATGCCGGCGATGATCTGGTGCTCCTCGGCCAGCATCGCCTCCTGCAGCAGGATGAGGTTGACGAGCGACGAGATGTCCTCGAAGCCCTGTCCGGCGAACTGGGCCAGCCACGAGGCCGCCTCGGTCAGCCCAAAGAACTTGTCGATCTGTTACCCCGAAGTCTTGACGACTTCGTGGCCGGGTCGTTTCCGCCCGGCTCTGCACGTCTCCGTGCAGACCTGACTATGTCACGATCTGGAGCGAGCGAAGTAGCAGGGAAGTCCACAGTACCGGCCACGACGGTTGGGTCGCGTCGTGAACGTCTTGCCGCATCCGATGCAGACGTGCTCGACATCTGGCCCCGCCCATCGGGGATGTGTCGGCCCGGCAAACCGGGTACGGATCGTGTACTGAGGCTCCTTGTCTGCTACCAGCCCGTGGGCATCGACGACCCGCTCGATACAGGCGCTGGCATCCCGATTGATCTCGCTGCCGGTAAACCGGTGGACTCGATAGCCCGCTGCCGCGAGAGCCGCGTCGCGAGCGATGTCCTTCCGGTGCCGGAGGCTCAGCTGATGCTGAGCGCCGTCGGCCTCGATGATGATGGGTGCCTGATTGACCTCGATGTCGACGAGGTACCTGCCGAGCAGGAGCGAGTGTGTGCTGAACCCGATGCCGCGGGCTCGCAGTGCATCGTGCAGTCGAAGCTCGATGGGAGAGTTCACCGCTGGCCCTGCCATCGTCGGTAGGCGATGGAGGAGTGACTGGCGATGGCTCTCTCGGAACGACTCCGTTTGGGTGCTCCGCAGGTGCGCGGCGCGTCGTTCCTGACTCCATGTCGTCCCGGGTCGATTGCCTCTTGGCCGTGTGACCCGTGCCTCACGGAGGATCGGCTTGACTGCTCGATGGAACTCGCGGCCGAGGACCTCTACCGTCTCTCCATCGACGTATCGGCGGATGATCTCCGCCCGCTCGTCGACGGTCAGCGGCTGCCAGCCCTTCGGCCTCGTCATGCCTAATAGCTTACTCTATCTCCAGATCCCGCGCGTGTAGTCGATACGGACTCGCCCCTCGGCAGTGAGGGGATTGCCTCGGCGTCGTCCACATGTCCGGCAGGTGCCGCGAAGGAGGTTCGCCGATACAGCGCGGTTCTTCACTCGCGCGTCGCCGCGCGAGGCCCCACTAGTGCTTGTAGGGGACGATCACGTCGTAGCCGTTCTGGCTGCCCGACGCGGGCAGCGTGTTCGGCCACGAGCTGAACGAGCCGCCGTTGAACTCGCCCATCGACCAGCGCATCGGGTTACCCGCCGTGCCGCCGGTGTGCGAGCCGCTGATCCCGGTGATGACCTTCGCGCGGTGGGCGACGCCCTGCCCGGGGAGGCGAGGGAGCTTGTTGCGGAACCTCCTGTTACCCCGTCGCATCCTCGCGACGTGCCTCGGTCGTTTCCGCCGAGGTCTCACGATCTCCCGTGAGAGCGGACTGTGTCACCGCCTGTCGGCGGGAGCCCCATCGGGCTTCCCACCAGCGCCTGCGCCACTCCGGGTCCGCCCAGAGCCCGCGCATGCGCGCACCGTTCGCTTGCCGCCACTCCTCGCTGACCGCCGGACTCCATCGGTGGGGGTTGGCGCTGCCCGCGATCTCGTAAGTCGGAGCATCCTCCGCCACGAGTCCGGCAGCCGCCGTTACCTCCGCAATGCAGCGGTCGGCGTCTGCGTAGATCTGCGTGCCGGTGAACCGGAAGACCCGGTATCCGGCTGCTCGCAGCGCCTCGTCTCGCACCCCGTCGTGCTCCCGCTGGAGCCGGTGGTAGTGGAGCGCGCCGTCCGCCTCGATGACGACCGGCGCCTGATTGACGAGAATGTCTGCGAAGTACCTTCCAAGGAGTGGCTGCTGGGAGCGGAAGCCGATCCGCGCCCGCTTCAGTGCGTCGTGGAGCTTTCCTTCGAGCGGGGACCACCCTGCCGGGCCTGTGATGTGGCCGAGTCGAGCGATCCACTTCTGACGCTGCTCGTCGCGCCACGCGGGGTCGTTCCAGTGCCGGGCACTGGCCGCTCGCCAGTGATCCGACTTCCTCTGGCCCTTCACGTGGCCACGTGGCTTGATCGGGATACCCTGTCGCTCCAGCTCGTCCCGCACGGCGTAGAACCGGCGGTGGTAGAGCTTGGCGACGCGTATGACGTTCCCGACCCGAGCGTAGTCCTCTGCTAGGTGGCTCCAGTCTGTGACAGGTGCCCCGCGTGCAGTCTCTACGGAGTCCCCGGTGGCTGGCCGGGGTTCCCTCGGCGTCGTCCTCGTGTCCACGGGAATATTGTAGCCCGTAGACTGTCGGATGTTCACCGATACAGCGGGGTTTGCGATGCGGGATCACTCCCGCATGGCCCTTGCTATCGCGAAGGCGAGTACACCGGGTAGGTCAGCCGCGAGGGGGCCACGAGGTCGAACGGCGCGAACGACGTCGACAGCGGGCTCCCGATGCTGATCGACTTCCCGAGCGCCGCGGCCAGCTCGTTGACCGCCGCGACGATCTGGTTCATCGACTGCTGCTGCGGCATCTGCTGGTACGCGGTCAGGAACTGCCCGAACGCGGACTGGTTGATGCCCTTGAGGACGCGCGGGGTGTCGGCCTTCGTCCGCATCGCGCTCTTGCGGAGCGCGGCCATGAGGGCCTGTCCCTCGTGGTCGGCGCTCTTCTGGCGCATCGGCTTCGGGTTGGGACCGTGGCCGGTGACGCGGAACGCCGAGCCCTTGACGAGTTCGGCGGCGAGCGGCGCGGCGTTGTCCTTCGCCCGCTTCGCCACCACCGAGAAGTCGGACAGCCGCGGAACGCCAGTCGGCGCCGCGCGACCGCCGTCGAGGACGGTTGCCAGTGATCGCTCCTGTCTGCGCCCGTGGGCGCTGGTGTCGGGTTACTCCGCCAGATCGTCGATGTCGACGCCCAGCTTCGCGAGCTTGCGGATGGCTCGCGTGCGCTGGTCCGGTGCGCCCGCACGGGCGACGCCGGCCCAGTAGTCGACGACGGACTGCCGCTCCTGCTCCTGCTTGGCCTGACGCCGAGCCTCCTTGGCGCTGGGACCGATCTGGACCGCCTTGCGAACCGCCGTGCCGCGGTCGGCACGCTGTGCGGGATCGCCCTGCGAGGCCATCTGATCCACGAGCGTCTGGAGCGAGGCGACCTTGCCGACCCACGGCCCGACGGCCTTGCTGACCGCCGCGTCGATGTCGGCCTGCGTGATGCTGGTGATGACTGCCTCGGCGGAGGGCGCGACCTGCGTCGACCCGCCGAGCTTCTCGCCCGGTGCCGGCGCAGAGGCCGGGATCGCGAGCGGCTTGGGGAGGTTGCCCGCCCCGTTGGGGATCGTCCCGATGGACGGCGGGCGCTGGAACGACTGCGCGGGCTGGCGCGTGATGCCGGCCCAGCCGGAGGGGTCGGGGGCCGTGAAGCTCCGATCCTCCGTCCCGTACGGCGGGTTGGGCGCGTCCATCCGGCACAGGTCCGGCATCAGCGCCACCAGCGCGTCGTGGAAGTCGGTCATCTTGTCGGCGAACGACCGCTGCTGCCCGTCCGTGAGCGGGCCGCGGTCGAACTGGTCGGCGTCCACCGGCCGCAGCGGGGCGGTGACCGTCTGGTCGTGCTCCGCCGTGGCGGTCATGGCCGCCTCGCCGGACGTGATGTACGGCCGGCGGAACTGGCCCGGCTGTGGCGGGTCGGTGGGCTTCGGGATGGTCGGCCCGCTCCCGCCCGGCCCCATCGCGTCGGCGTTGGCCTGCTTGAACGCGCCGTGCAGCTCGTCGCGCGCGGCGAGGAACAGCGACGCGGCCTCGGGCTCCGACTGCTCGGCGTCGAGGAACACGGTGAGGGCGTAGTACGCCTTCGCCAGCTTGTGGACGCCCATCGCGTGCTGGCCGCCGCCGCCGTCCTCCTGCACCTCGTTGGCGAGCATGGAGTACAGCGCCTGCTGCGCCATCGGCCCCATCGCCGCCGCCACGCCGTTCTTCTGGATCGACGGGTAGGCGTCGAGCAGCACCTCCGTGCTGTACGCCGGGCAGGCGCTGTCGTGCGCCCGGCGGAGGGCCTTCGGCAGCGCGGCCAGCGTGCTCGGGCGGAGCATCGGCATCGCCCCCTTGCCGAGCAGGCGTTCGGACTCGCGGATCTGACGCTTGGCGACCTTGGCGGCCACCTTGGCCTCCTTCTTGGCCTGCTGCTCGTCCTTCCACGACTGCGGCAGCTCGGCCACGTACGCCGCGCCCTTGCGCCGCGCGATGCTCGTGAGGCGCTTCTGGAACTGCGCGAACGTCTTGGGTCCCTTGTACCGGCCCCACGACGACACCGCGTCGGACACGTCGCCGGGACTGGCGATGGGGAACCCGCCGTCCGGCGCGTCCTCCGGGAACACGAAGTCCTTGGCCGGGATCTTCGACCGGTCGGTGCCGCCGCCGACGTTGGGGTCCTTCGCCGGTGCGTCGCCCGCTGCCTTCGACGCCGCCTGCCCGACCTGCTGCACGTTGTCCGCGCCCTTGAGCTTGAACCCGCACTGGTCGCAGTACGCCGCGTCGACGTCGTTGTGCTTGCCGCAGTTGGGGCAGATCACCGTCTCGTCGGGGTCGGCGTGGTACGGCTTCGGGTCGTACCCGTCGTCCGCCTGCTTGGCGGCCTTCTTCGCGCTGGGGATCGCCGGC
This sequence comes from Chloroflexota bacterium, assembly GCA_021777365.1. The sequence continues at coordinate 10,472 of JAJYDP010000088.1, forward strand.
CCGTCGCCGGTGGGCGGACCCATCGAGGGCTGCTCGTTGGCGACCTTGCGGCCCCTCGGCTTCTTCGCCTTCGGAGGCTTCTTGCCGAACGGCGGGGCAGCGCCCTCGAACGGGGGCTTCGCGGCCGGGGTGCTGGCGGCGTCCGGGGCGGCTGCCTTGTCGCCGTCGTCGTCACCGCCCGACACGTCGCCGGCGTCCGACGCGAGCTGCTCCGCGGCCTCCACGATGTCCTGCACGTCGTCGGCCACGTCGGACAGGTCCGCGCCCTTCGCCGCCGGCATCGCCGCCCCGCACTTGTCGCACTTCCCGTCCGTGAAGGCGGTCCCGCCGCACTTCCCGCACTTGGCGGCCTTCTCGGCGTCGGGAGGGGCGTCCTCCTGCGCGGTCGTCGTCTGGGCGTCGGTCACTGACTCCTCCTGCTCGTGCGCGTGAGCGTGCGGCTGTCCCTCGTGGAACTCGTCGTGCGGCGGGGTGCCCGCCGCGTGGGTGTGGGGATGCTTGTGGGGGATCCCGCCCGGCCCCATGTGCATGTGGCTGTGCGTGTACGAGCCCGCCTTTACGGCGTCGGGCTCGACCGCCCCGCCGACGATCTTGCCGACGTACTCCACGCCGCCGTTCTTGGCTCGCTTGGCGATGGCGAAGTGCGCGTTGTAGTTGGCCCCGCGGTCGACGAGGCTCAGCTCCACGATCTCGCCGTCCACGATGCGGCCGTTGCGGGCGGATCGGTCGCGGACGATGCGGGGACGGGCGATCCCCACCGAGTAGTCGCTGTAGATGCCCTCCAGCACCTTCTGGACGGCGACCGGATCGACGACCTTGCTCTTGACGAGCTGCGCGCCATCCTCCGCCACGAGCTGCACGCCCTTGCCCACGGCGGAGGGCTGGTGCATCTCCCTGACGTTGGCGCGCGTGGCGAACCACTTGGCCATCGCCCGGTTCGCGAACTCCGGGTCGACGATCTGGTCGTCCGAGTCCACGGTCCCGTCAGTCGCCGTGCCGAACACGTAGACGCTCCCGTCGGGTGCCTTCTCGACGCGGCTGATGCGGCCGAGGCGAGCGTAGGTCAGCTCCCCCGACGGGTCGACGATGGATGCTACTGAGCACCTCCGCGGTGGGGAGCGGACTCGACGTGGAGCCGCTCGTACTCGGCGCGACGCCTGCCGCCGTCGGGGGCGGCGCGCTCGGCCATGACGATGAGGCAGTCTGCGATGAGGTCAAGGTATGCCAGCGACAGTTCCTCGCGCCGGTCGGCCAGAGCGTACGTCGGGCCGGCCTCGCCGACGGCGGGATGTGCCGGGACGGACTGGTGGACCCAGCGTCCGCAGAGGGTGCAGCTCTGCGTCATCGGCACGCCGTGGAGGCAGGTGGTCGGAGGGATCGACTGGAACGACATCACGTTACCCGTTGACAGACCCTTGCGGGTCGGCTAGTATGGTCTTACCAGCAAGGGAGCGACACCGATGCAGACGTTCCAGACCAGCATCCTCCTGAACGAGCAGCCCGGCCACATGCTCTGGCGCT
>JAJYDP010000089.1 GCA_021777365.1 Chloroflexota bacterium
AGTGATCTGGTACCTCCGAGTGGAAGGGGTATCACTCAACGGATAAAAGCTACCCCGGGGATAACAGGCTGATGGTGCCCAAGAGTTCACATCGACGGCACCGTTTGGCACCTCGATGTCGGCTCGTGGCATCCTGGGGCGGAAGTACGTCCCAAGGGTTCGGCTGTTCGCCGATTAAAGCCGCACGCGAGCTGGGTTCAGAACGTCGTGAGACAGTTCGGTCTCTATCCAGCGTGGGCGCAGGGAACTTGAGAGGAGCTGCTCCTAGTACGAGAGGACCGGAGTGGACGAACCGCTGGTGTGCCAGTTGTCCCGCCAGGGGCACCGCTGGGTAGCCATGTTCGGTTGGGATAAGCGCTGAAAGCATCTAAGTGCGAAGCTCGCCTCGAGATGAGGTTCCCCACCGGGTTAACCGGGTAAGACCGCAGAGAGACCATCTGCTCGATAGGCGGCATGTGGAAGCCCCGTGAGGGGTGAAGCTGAGCCGTACTAATGGTCGAGGGCTTGACCTCTATCCTCAGCACCTGACCAGGGGTCAGCGTGCATGGGAGATCAGGTCTCCAGAACGCGATACTGATCCTTCGATGGCGCCCGCGTCGGGCACGACGCTGGCCGCTGCCGTCACCTACCAGATGCAGACAATCCCGGTGACTCTAGCGGAGAGGCCACACCCGTTCCCATCCCGAACACGGCAGTTAAGCTCTCCAGCGCCGAAGATACTGAGAGGGCAGCCTTTCGGGAAAATAGGTCGTCGCCGGGATTGTTGCATTTAATGCCCGCGTGGACAGCCGTCTGGCGGGTGGCCAGTGTCCCGCCCGCGGTATGCTCGAGCCGATGAGCGCAGCCGCCAGCGACCCGCGATCCACGCAGCAGGCATCCGCGCGCGGCAGCGCCTCCCGATCGCCTGTGGACCTCGAGCACGGGCTGCCCGTCTGTCCGTTCCTCCGCTCGCACGACGCCCGCTGGTCGAGCGCAGTGCCCTCCAGGGACCTTCGCTGCTGGGCCGTCAACCCTGCCGTGGAGCCGTCGGTGTCCAAGCAGCGCCAGCTGTGCGTCACCGCGGGCCATGCCTCGTGTGCCACGTATGCCGCGGCGGTTCTGGCGGATCCGGCCCCCGAACCCGATCCCGACGGTCCGAACCTGTGGCCCGACGCCCCTTCGGTACCGGTAGCGCTCGAGGGCGTGCACGCCCGGCCGGCCAGGGGCCTCGGGCTGTCCAGGCTCGGCGGGCAGACGGTGCTGGTCGGCGTCATGCTGGTGGCGCTGCTGGTCCTGGTCGTCGCTCGCGCCAACCCGCTCGCGGGCCCCGGTCCCGGCGCCAGCCCTGCCGCCTCAGCGGGCATCGCCAGCGCCGACGCGAGCCCGTCCGCGGCTCCGACCGGCGTGCCGTCGCCCACCGCGATCGTCACGCCGCCGCCGACGGCCGCGCCCTCGCCCTCCGCGGCGCCGACCCGCACGCCGGCGCCGGCGGCCTCCCCGCTGACCTACACCGTCCGCTCGGGTGACACGGTCTCCGGCATCGCCGCGAAGTTCCACACCACGGTCAAGGCGATCGTGGCGGCGAACAACATCGCGGATCCGCGCACGATCCACCCCGGGCAGGTGCTGGTCATCCCCTGAGCCCCCGGACCGTCAGCGCTGGCACGTCCGGCAGTAGCCCGTCGGGAACCCGCCGGCCGAGACCTGGGTCAGGCGCCCCCCGCACCGCGGACACGGCCCATCGCCCCGGCCGTGGACGGCGAGGTGATCGCGGACCTGCCGCTCGAACGTCGGCGGCACGCGTTCGCGCAGGATCGCGATCGACGAGGCCAGCGTCTCGCGCATGGCCGCGTACAGGGCGTCCACCTCCTCGGCGGCCAGGGTCGAGCGCTTGCGGAACGGCGCCAGCCGCGCCGCGAACAGGACCTCGTCGGAGTAGGCGTTGCCCAGCCCGGCCACGAACGCCTGGTTGCGGAGCAGGTTCTTCAGCTCGCCGGGGTGACGCCGGATACGGTCGCGCCAGACCTCGAGCGTCAACTCCGGGTTGAGTGCGTCGGGGCCCTGCTCGCCGACGCCCCGACCCGGCACGACGCGCTCGACGCCCGCGGGCACGAGGTACACCTTGCCCATCTGGGTGGGATCTCGATAGCGCAGGTACGGCTCCGCCTCGCCGTCCGGCAGCCATGCCGCGTCCGCGGTCCAGGCCGCCGCGTCGGGAGGGCCCGCCTGGCGGGCGCCGAATCGCAGCTCCAGTGCGGTCCCGCCGGGCGCCTTCTCGCCGCGCGCGGCCAGCTGGAAGCGCCCGGTGAGCATCGGGTTCACCACCATCCGGCCGCCGGTGAACTCGAGGTCGAGGAACTTGCCGCGCCGCGCGACGCGCTCGAGGCGCTGCCCGATCAGGGCCGCGAGCTCGGCGGGCGTGCCCCGCACCGAGAGGGGCATGGTGGCCCGCGCCGCAGTCACCGGTCGCCCGGCGAGGGCCGCGTGGAGCGCATCGGCGACGACCTCGAGGTCGGGGAGTTCCGGCACGGGCGGCGATTGTACCGGTGCTGTGGGGGTGCTAGACTCTCCGGGCCTGTCTGGCGCGCACAGTTGAAGAGCCCTGCCCACACGTCGTCCCAGCGAAGGAGCGGACCGCCGGCTGACCCGATCCACGATCCATCTCCGCTGCAAGACGGCCCCGGGCTCGGCTCGGCGGCCGTTCGCGATTCCAGGCGGCTGAATCCACCCAAGGAGACTGGATCACCTTGACCGAAGAGCAGCAGGGCGGGCCCGCGCCGGAGCCGGAGGCGGTCGCCTCCGTCGAGAACCCGGTGCCGGCAGAGACCGTCGCGACCGCGGTCGTCGACGAGCCCGCCACCACCGAGACCGCTCCCGAGACCGCTCCCGAGCCCGAGGAGTCCCCGCAGGACGAGGCCGCCGACGCGCCGCCCGCCGCCCTCGAGGACGAGGGCGAGATCGCCATCATGCCGGCCCGTCCGGCCGGGCCTGAGCCCACCACGATGGAGGAGCTGCTCGCCGAGCAGAACGCCGACATCAAGAGCTTCAAGCACGGCGATGTCGTCGAGGGCACGGTCGTCCGGATCGACAAGGACGAGATCCTCGTCGACATCGGCGCCAAGTCCGAGGGCGTGGTCAGCAACCGCGAGCTCTTCGGCCGCCATGCCGAGACCGCACCGCAGCTCAACATCGGCGACGTGGTCCTGGTGTACGTGCTGCAGCCGGAGTCGCCCGAGGGCCACGTGGTCCTCTCGCTCCGCCGGGCCGGCCTCGAGCGCAAGTGGCGCGCGATGCAGGAGCTGTTCGAGGCGGGCACGATCATCGACGCCCCGGTCATCGACCACAACAAGGGCGGCCTGATCGTCGACTGCGGCATCCGCGGCTTCGTGCCGATCAGCCAGATCGTGGACTTCCCGCGCCGGCCGCAGAACGAGCAGCCGCGCGACGCCGCCCAGGAGATCGCCGAGAAGCTCCAGCCGTACATCGGCCGCAAGCTCCGGCTCAAGATCCTCGAGGTCAACCGCAAGGCCAACCGGCTCATCCTGTCCGAGAAGGTCGCCCTCTACGAGGAGCGCCGCGAGAAGCGGGACGAGCTGTTCAGCAGCCTGCAGGTCGGCCAGAAGGTCACCGGCAACGTGCGCTCGATCGCGCCGTTCGGCATCTTCATCGACCTCGGCGGGATCGACGGGCTCGTCCACAAGAGCGAGCTCAGCTGGAACAAGGTCAACAACCCCGAGGCCGGCTACAAGGTCGGCGACGAGGTCGAGGCCGAGGTCATCGACATCAACCACGAGCGCGGCCGGATCAGCCTCTCGATCCGCCGGCTGCAGCCCGACCCGTGGGAGTCGACCGTCGCGGACTTCAAGGTCGGCGACGTCATCGACGGCACGGTCACCAAGCTGGTGAACTTCGGCGCCTTCGTGCGGGTGCGCGAGGGCCTCGAGGGCCTGATCCACATCAGCGAGCTGTCCCACCAGCGCGTCGCCCATCCGGGTGACGTGGTCCACGAGGGCCAGGTCCTCAAGCTCAAGATCATCAGCCTCGACTCCGAGCGCCACCGCCTGGGCCTCAGCCTCAAGCAGGCCGAGGAGCCGCCGGCCCGGCCGGCCCCCGAGCCCGGTATGGTGCCGACGCCGATGCCCTCGGGCGAGCGCCGCGAGCGCCGCGAGCGCCGCGAGCGCCCGGACCGCGGCTACTCGCCGTCGGATACGCACGCCGAGCCCGAAGGCGGCATCGACACCACCCTGGCCGGGGCGTTCGCCCAGGTCCGGGCCCAGCTCGCTGCTGCCGAGGCCGAGCAGGCCAAGACCGTCGAGGCCGAGCCGGAGGCGGCGGAAGTGGCCGCTGCGGCCGAGCCGGAGGCGGCGGCGCCCGCCGCTGCGGCCGAGCCGGAGCCCGACGCGCCCGCGGCGGCCGAGGAGGCCTGAGCCGCACGTCGGTCCCACCGACGCCCATACCTCGAACCAGCCGACGACCCGCCGGACCCCGGCGGGTCGTCCCGTGCCCGGGCTGCCGAGGTCCCGGACGGGCCGCGGCCGGTGCGCCGTGTCGCCCAGCGCCACGCGGGGGCGGTGGTGCTAGCATGGCCCGCAGGTCGGCGTCCCCCCGCGACCGACGCTAGAGCAAGGCACCGCGAATGGACCGCTTCGACAAATTCACCGACCGGGCACGCAAGGTCCTGACGCTCGCGCAGGACGAGGCGCAGCGGTTCAACCACAACTACATCGGCACCGAGCACCTGCTGCTCGGCCTCGTCCGCGAGGGCGAAGGCGTCGCCGCGCGGGTGCTCGAGAACATGAACGTCGAGCTCCCCAAGGTCCGGACCGCGGTCGAGTTCATCATCGGGCGGGGCGACCGCCCGGTCGTGGGCGAGGTGGGGCTCACGCCGCGCGCGAAGCGGGTGATCGAGCTGGCCATCGACGAGGCGCGCCGGCTGGGCCACAACTACATCGGCACTGAGCACCTGCTCCTCGGCCTGGTCCGCGAGGGTGAGGGCATCGCCGCCGGCGTGCTCGAGAGTCTGGGCGTCAACCTCGACAAGGTCCGCCACGAGGTCATCCGGGTCCTGTCGCAGAGCTCGTCCGCGGGCCCGGCCCAGGAGACCAAGCGCGCGAGCAAGACCCCGACCGTGGACGCGCTGGGCATCAACCTGACCGAGGCCGCGCGTGCCGACAAGCTGGACCCGGTGATCGGCCGCGAGAAGGAGATCGAGCGGGTCATCCAGATCCTGGGCCGCAAGACCAAGAACAACCCGGCCCTGATCGGCGAGCCGGGCGTCGGCAAGACGGCCATCGCCGAGGGCCTCGCCCATCGGATCGTGGCCGGCGACGTGCCGGACATCCTGCTCAACAAGCGGGTGCTGACGCTCGACATCGGCTCGCTCGTGGCCGGCACCAAGTACCGCGGCGAGTTCGAGGAGCGGCTCAAGAAGATCATCGAGGAGCTGCGCAACACCAACGACGCGATCCTGTTCATCGACGAGCTCCACACCCTCGTCGGGGCTGGCGCTGCCGAGGGAGCGATCGACGCGGCGAACATCCTCAAGCCGCCCCTCTCCCGCGGCGAGCTCCAGTGCATCGGCGCCACCACGCTCGACGAGTACCGCAAGTACATCGAGAAGGACGCCGCCCTCGAGCGTCGCTTCCAGCCGGTCATGGTGGAGGAGCCGACGCTCGAGCAGACGATCGAGATCCTGGTCGGGATCCGCGAGCGCTACGAGCAGCACCACAAGGTCGTGATCACCGATGAGGCGGTGCGTGCCGCCGCCGACCTCTCGATCCGCTACATCACCGACCGCCACCTGCCGGACAAGGCGATCGACCTGATCGACGAGGCGTCGAGCCGGGTCCGCCTCCGCCACTCCTCGCAGCCGCCCGACCTGCGGGCCGCCCAGAAGGAGCTGGACCGGATCACCAAGGAGAAGGACGCGGCGATCAGCGCCCAGGAGTACGAGCAGGCGGCCACGCTGCGCGAGCAGGAGGCCGCCAGCCGCGAGGCGGTGGACACGCTGCGCGCCGCATGGCAGCAGACGCAGTCCGGCGAGCCGCCCAAGGTCGACGACGAGGAGATCGCCCAGGTCGTGGCGATGTGGACCGGGATCCCGGTGACGCGCATCGCGCAGGAGGAGTCGGAGCGCCTGCTCAAGATGGAGGAGGTGCTCCACCATCGCCTGATCGGTCAGGAGGAGGCGATCGAGATCGTGTCGCGCGCGGTCCGGCGCGCCCGGGCGGGCCTCAAGGACCCCAAGCGCCCGATCGGCTCGTTCGTCTTCCTGGGCCCGACGGGCGTCGGCAAGACGGAGCTCGCCAAGGCCCTCGCCGAGTTCATGTTCGGCTCCGAGGACACGCTCATCAAGATCGACATGAGCGAGTTCATGGAGCGCCACAACGTGAGCCGGCTGGTCGGGGCGCCACCAGGCTACGTCGGGTTCGACGAGGGCGGCCAGCTCACGGAGGCCGTCCGGCGCAAGAGCTATGCGGTCATCCTGCTCGACGAGATCGAGAAGGCCCACGCCGAGGTGTTCAACATCCTCCTCCAGATCCTCGAGGACGGGCACCTCACCGACGCCAAGGGACGCCGCGTCGACTTCCGCAACACGATCATCATCATGACCTCGAACCTCGGGGCCGCGAAGATCCAGACCAACTCCTCGCTGGGCTTCCGGGCGATGGGCGACACCGTCGAGGCGCGCCAGGCCGCCAGCTACGAGCTGATGAAGGAGAAGGTCCAGGCGGAGCTCAAGCAGAACTTCCGCCCGGAGTTCCTCAACCGCATCGACGCGACGGTCGTGTTCCGGAGCCTCACGGTCGAGGAGATCGGCCAGATCGTGGACCTGATGCTCAAGCGGGTCCGCGACCAGCTCAAGGCCCAGGGCATGGCGCTCGACGTCACGACCGCGGCCAAGGAGCACGTGATCAAGCTGGGCTACGACCAGGCATACGGGGCCAGGCCGCTTCGCCGGACGATCCAGAACCTGATCGAGGACCCGCTCGCGGAGCACCTGCTGCTGGGCCGCTACCACGAAGGCGACACCATCAGCGTCGATCTGGACCCCGACGGCAAGGGGCTCGTCATCGCGGCGGTCGAGGCGAAGACGCCGGTCGAAGCCTGACGGCGGCGCGGATCGCTGCCCGTGGCCCGCGCCCAGAGCCGCTACGTCTGCCAGAGCTGCGGCGCTTCGGTGCTGCGCTGGGAGGGCCAGTGCCGCGGGTGCGGCGCATGGAACACGCTCGTGGAGACGGTCGTCCGCGAAGCGCCCCGCCCCCACGCGTCCGCCGCAGCACCATTCGGCGGCGCAGCGGCGCCCGTTCCGCTCTCGCACGCCGATGCGTCCGCTCCGATCCGGACGCCCGTCGGCATCGGCGAGCTTGACCGGGTGCTCGGCGGCGGCCTCGTGGCGGGGTCCGTGGTGCTCCTCGGCGGGGAGCCCGGGATCGGCAAGTCCACGCTGCTCCTCCAGGTGGCCGCGGGCATCGCAGCCGGTGCCGGCGTCCTCTACGCAACTGGCGAGGAGTCGTCCGGGCAGGTCCGCCTGCGGGCCCAGCGACTCGGCCTGACCTCGGGCCGGGTGGGCGACGCCGTCCGCGTGGTCGCTGAGACCGGCGTCGGCCGGATCGTGGACCTGGCCCGCGAGGAGCGCCCCGGGCTGCTCGTGGTGGACTCGGTGCAGACCGTCGGATCGGAGGAGCTCGACGGGGCGCCCGGCAGCGTCGGCCAGGTGCGCGAGGTGGCGCTGCGCCTGATGGAGCTGGCCAAGGGCGAGGGCATTCCGGTGGTGCTGGTGGGCCACGTGACCAAGGACGGCACGCTGGCGGGGCCGAAGACCCTCGAGCACCTCGTCGACGCAGTCCTGTCCATCGAGGGCGACCGGAGCGGCGCCCTGCGCCTGCTGCGCGCCGCCAAGAACCGGTTCGGCTCCACCGAGGAGGTGGGCGTGTTCGAGATGGGCGAGCGCGGCCTGGCTGAGGTGCCGGACCCTGCGAGAGCCTTCCTCGGCGAGCACGACGGCCCGGCGCCGGGCAGCGTGCCTGCGCCCGTGCTCGAGGGGACGCGGCCGCTCATGGTGGAAGTGCAGGCGCTCGCCGCGCCGACCGCCGCGCCCTCCCCCCGCCGCACGGCGTCGGGCGTGGACCCGAACCGCCTCGCGCTCCTGGTCGCGGTGCTCGGGCGCCGCGCGGGGATCGGCCTCGCCGGCCACGACGTCTACGCGAACCTGGCCGGCGGCCTGGCGGTGGACGAGCCCGGCCTCGACCTGCCGCTCGCGCTGGCGCTGGCCTCGTCGTACCGCGACCGGCCGCTGGTGGCCGGCACCGTCGCGATCGGCGAGGTCGGCCTGCTGGGCGAGCTGCGGTCGGTGAGCGGACTCGAGCGGCGCCTGCGCGAGGCGGCCCGACTCGGCTTCGCCCGCGCCATCGTCCCGCGCGCCGGCGGCCGCGCCCCCGCGCGCGTCGATGCGCTGGAGGTGGTCACGGCGGGCTCACTGGCCGAGGCCATCCGCCTGGCGCTCGCCCAGGGCACAGGCCCGGCGGACCGCGAGCGCTGACCGGCCGGTGACCCACGGGCGCGCCCGCTCGCGCCGCCGCCAAGCCTGACGTTCGGTCCATGCGCCCCCGCTCACGGGCGTGCTAGGCTCGCCCTCCGGTCGCCTGGGTGGCGGCGTGACCTGCTGTCGAGGTTGTCGTGATCCGCACCATCCGAGTCTTGGGCGCGGCGCTCGGGGCCCTGATCGGCCTCGTGCTCGCGGCCGGCGCGGCTGAACTGGACCGGACCTCCTACGGCGGGTTCATCGTGGCGGCCTGGACCGTCGCGTGGCTGGTCGTCGGCTTCGGCGTGCTGCCGTACCTGACGATCGTGCCGGCGCAGTGGCTGGTGGCCCATGTCCAGGAGCTGTCCACCGCCGAGTTCGTGACGGCCGTCCTGGGCCTGTTCATCGGGCTGCTCCTGGGCCTGCTGCTCAGCCTGCCGCTGGCGCAGCTGTCCGGCCCGGCCGGGACCTGGCTGCCGCTGGGCATCAGCCTGTTCATGGGGCTGGGCATGATGGGGCTCACGGTGGCCAAGCGCAACGACCTGATCGCGGCCGCCGAGGGCGCCGGGATCATCCGCCGCCCGAAGCCCGGCACCGCCTCCACGGAGGCGGAGCCGCAGATCGTCGTGGACACCAGCGTGCTGATCGACGGCCGGATCGCGGAGATCGTCGAATCCGGCTTCGTCTACGGCACGCTGATCGTGCCGCGGTTCGTGCTCGAGGAGCTGCAGCACATCGCGGACAGCTCCGACAGCCTCCGCCGGAACCGCGGGCGCCGCGGCCTCGAGATCCTGTCCCGGATGCAGCGCGAGGCCCGCACGCCCGTGGAGATCGTCGCCGACGAGACGCCGGGCGTGACCGAGGTGGACGCCCGGCTGGTGGAGCTGGCGAAGCGGCGGAGCCGCGTCGTCCTCACCAACGACTTCAACCTCAACCGCGTGGCCGAGCTCCAGGGCGTCCGCGTCATGAACATCAACTCGCTGGCGAACGCGGTGAAGCCGGCGGTGCTGCCTGGCGAGGAGCTCCGGGTCCGCGTGATCCAGGAGGGCAAGGAGCCCGGGCAGGGCGTCGGCTTCCTCGATGACGGGACGATGGTGGTGGTCGAGGGCGGCGCCAAGCTGATCGACACCGAGCTCGAGGTCAACGTGACCCGCGTGCTCCAGACCGTGGCAGGGCGGATGATCTTCGCGCAGCCGCGCGTCTCCTGACTGATCGCCGGGGGCGGCAGCCCCGCCCCGGACGCCCCCAGGCGGTGCCGCGCCCGGGGCATCGGCTCACCTGCCACCGCTCGGCCGGCCGCCGGCGCCGGCCTCGGCGGGCCCGACCGCCGACGGCCTGTACCATTTCCGACCATGCGACCCCCAACTGACCGAGGAGCCTCGTCGTGACCGCGCTCGACGACGGGCGCCGCGACCCGGTGGCGCCCGCCCCTGCACCCGTCCGGGTGGGATTCGGCCACGACAGCCACCCGTTCGGCCCCGGCGCCGGCCTGCGCCTGGGCGGGATCGAGATCGCCCGCGCACCGCGGCTGGCCGGCCACTCGGACGGCGACGTGGCCCTCCACGCGGTCGCCGACGCACTGCTCGGCGCCGCCGGCCAGGGCGACCTCGGACGACTCTTCCCGCCCGACGCCCGGACCCCCCGGGGGATCGCCAGCCGTGATCTGCTGCGCGAGGTGGTGGCGCGCCTCGCGGCGGCCGGCTGCCGGCCCGCATCGGTCGACATCGTCATCATCGGCGCGCGTCCCAGGCTGGGCAGCCACCTGGACGAGATGCGAGCCGCCATCGCGGACCTGCTGGGACTCCCGGCGGCCGCCGTCAACGTGAAGGCCTCGACGGGCAATCTCGCCGGCGACGAGGGCGCCGGCCGGTCGATCGCCGCTCGGGCCGTCGCCACCGTCGAGGGAACCGCATGACCGTCCGTCTCGCTGACACGCTCACCGGCGAGGTCCGCCCGCTCGAGCCCCTCGAGCCCGGCCACGTCCGCGTCTACACCTGCGGGCCCACGGTCTACGGGCCAGCGCACATCGGCAACTTCCGGTCGTTCCTGTTCGCCGACCTCCTCGTCCGCTACCTGCGCTACCGCGGCCTGCGCGTCACGTGGGCGATGAACCTGACCGATATCGACGACAAGATCATCCGGGGCGCCGCCGCCGAGGGCGTCTCCACGGGCGAGCTGGCGGACCGGTACGCGACGCGCTTCCTCGCCGACGCGTCGGCGCTCGGCATGACCCGCCCGGACGTGCTGCCGCGGGCCACCGAGCACATCCCGCAGATCGCGGACCTGGTCGCCCGGCTGCGCGACGCGGGGCACGCCTACCAGACCGAGGACGGATCCTGGTTCTTCCGGATCGCGTCGTGGCCGGCGTACGGGCGGCTCGCCCGCCTGGACCCGGAGGCCATGCGCGTGGGCGAGCGCGTGGAGTCCGACGAGTACGGCAAGGACGACGTCCGCGACTTCGCGCTGTGGAAGGGCCCCAAGCCCGGCGAGCCGTCGTGGGACACGCCCATCGGGCCGGGCCGGCCGGGCTGGCACATCGAGTGCTCGGCGATGAGCATGACCCACCTCGGGCCGTCGTTCGACATCCACACCGGCGGCGTGGACCTCGTGTTCCCGCACCACGAGGACGAGATCGCGCAGTCCGAGGCGGCGACCGGCAAGCCGTTCGTCCGGACCTGGATGCACTGCGCGCACCTCCGCCTGGGCGGCGAGAAGATGGCGAAGTCCAAGGGGAACATCGAGCGGGTGGCGGACCTGCTGGCGGCCGGCGTCTCGCCGAGGGCGCTGCGCTACGCGCTGATCTCGGTCCACTACCGGGCACCGCTCAACTACACCGACGAATCGCTGCCGGCCGCCGCCGCCGCCGTGGACCGCCTCGATGCGCTGCTGGCCGCGCTCGCCGCCTACCGGGAGGACCGCGCCGACGACAGCACGCTGCCTGGCCTCCTGTCCGGCGTCCGCGCCGGCTTCGAGGCGGGGCTCGACGACGACCTCAACATCTCCGAGGCGCTGGCCGCCCTGTTCGAGGGCGTCCGCGAGCTCAACCGCCGGCTCGCCGACCGGACGCTGTCCACGGCCGACGCCGCACACGCCGCGACCTTCCTGCGCGAGCTCGACGCGGTGCTGGGGGTCGCCGCCCCGCCGGCCGACGAGCTGGAGCCCGAGTTGGCCGCGATGCTCGAGGCGCGCGCGGCCGCCCGGTCGGCGAGGCAGTGGGCCGAGTCCGACCGACTGCGCGACGAGCTGGCCGAGCGCGGCATCGCCGTCGAGGACACGCGCGACGGGCAGCGCTGGCGCCGAACGGTGGCGTCCGGTGGCTGACCGTCCGCACGACCGGGACCAGTGGGGCGGCGGCGCGCGGGGCCGGGGCGGCCCGGGCGGCAGGGGTCCCGAGCGCGGGCGCCCCCGCCCAGACCGGACGCTCGGCACGCCGCGGCGGTCCGAGGCGCCCCGGGAGCCGGGCGCCGGGCGTCCGTCCG
>JAJYDP010000090.1 GCA_021777365.1 Chloroflexota bacterium
CCGCAGAGGATGCAGCGGGACTCGTCGACGTCGTACTGCTCGAGGACCCGCGGCTTGGGCATCAGGGCGCCGGTGGGGCAGGTCTCCGCGCAGCGACCGCAGGAGACGCAGGGCGTGTCGTTCAGGCTCATGTCGAGCGGCGTGGTCACCAGGGTGTCCATGCCGATTCGCATGAAGTCGTAGCAGGCCGCGCCCACCACCTCGGCGCAGACCCGGGCGCACCGGCCGCAGTCGATGCAGCGCGCGGGCTCCCGGAGGATGAAGGCGTGGCTGTCGTCCCGGATGTAGTCGTGGTTGTATCCGGTGAAGCGGTTCTCCATCACGCTCCGGTAGCTGAGCCCGGTCCGTGCCGGCTCCAGCGTCTGGAGCGTGGTCCCGTACTCGATCCCCAGCCGCCGCAGGTCGCAGTAGCCGATCGCCTCGCACGTGCACTGCAGGCACCGGCGCGCCTCGTCCATCGCCTCGGCCTGCGTGAACGGGATCTCGTACTCGACGTAGCTGGCGGCACGCACGTCGGCGGGCATGACGCGGAGGCGATGCCGCGGCTCCTTCAGCTCCCCGGTGAAGGGCACGATGGAGAGGAAGGCCGGTTGCGGTTCGGCGATGGTCTGGCGCGTGCGGATGTCGCCGAGGTCCATCCCCTTCAGGTACGCGTCGATGGCGTAGGCCGCGCGGCGTCCCTCGGCGATGGCCTGCACCACGGTGCTGGCGCCGATGCGCACGTCCCCGGTGCCGAAGACGCCGGGGCGGCCGGTCGAGAAGGTGACCGCGTCGGCCGCGAGACGGTTGCGGTTCGCCTTGATCCCGTCCGCGCCGTGCTCGAGCCAGCCCAGGTCGGGGCCCTGGCCGATCGCCAGCAGGACCCGGTCGCACTCGATGACGAACTCCGTGCCGGGGACGGGCTCCGGGCGGCGGCGGCCCGAGGCATCGGGGGCGCCCATCCGCATCCGCTGGAACTCCACGCCGGTGACGTGGTTGGCGTCGTCGGCGAGAACCCGGGTGGGGGCGGCCTGGAAGATGGCGCGCGCGCCCTCCTCGATCGCCTCGTGGACCTCGCTCGCCGCCGACATCTCCTTCATGTCGCGCCGGTAGACGAGCGTGACCTCCGTGGCGCCCTGGCGCAGGGAGGTGCGGGTGCAGTCCATCGAGGTGAACCCGCCGCCGATCACCACCACGCGGCTCCCGGCGTGGCCCGGGAAGGGCAGGCCCAGGGTGGCCGTGCGCAGGTACTCGAGGCCGTCGAAGACACCGTCGGCGTCCTCGCCCGGCACCCCGAGCTTGTTCGTGTCGTAGCAGCCGACCGCCACGCAGACGGCGTCGTAGCCCTGGTCCTGGAGGTCCTCGATGGTGAAGTCCTTACCGAGCTCCCGGCCGCACTCGAAGCGCCCACCCAGGTCAAGGATCGCCTGGTACTCGCCGTCGACGATGCTGTCCTTGGGAAGCCGGTACTCCGGGATGCCGTACCGCAGCATCCCGCCCGGCTTCTCGTCCCGCTCGAGGATGGTGACGTCGTGGCCGTCGATCAGCAGGTAGTAGGCGGCGGAGGCGCCGGCCGGGCCGCTCCCGATCACCGCCACGCGCTTGCCGCTCTTCGGCTGCAGCTCGTACGGGATGGGCGCCTTCTGGCCCTCCGCCTGCAGCCGCAGCACCTGGTCGCCCGCGTAACGGTGGCTGTCGCGGATCGCGATCGCCTCGTCGACCTCGTCGCGCCGGCAGTGCTCCTCGCAGGGGGCCGGGCAGACGCGCCCCAGGATGCTGGGGAAGGGGATGGTCCGCTTGAAGATGCGCGCCGACTCGACGAACTCGCCCTCGGTGTTCGCCTTCAGGAAGCCCGGGATATCGATGTGGCTGGGGCACTTGTTCTGGCAGGGGGGCAGGCAGTACGCGTTGTGGTCGCTGAAGATCAGCTCCAGGTTGGTGCGGCGGAGCTCGCGGATGCGCGGCGTCTGGGTCCGCACCACCATGCCCGGCTCGGCGGCACGTGCGCAGCTGATGGGCGGGTGCTCCTCGCCCTCCAGCTCCACCACGCACATCCGGCAGGCGCCGAAGCCGGGGAGTTTCGGCTCGTAGCAGAGGGTGGGGATCTCGATGCCGTTGTCGCGGCAGATCTCCAGGATCGTCTGCCCCGCCCGGCCCGTGACCTGGCGCCCATCCACCTCGATCGTGAACGCCGGCGCCGACTGGGGTCGCTGCGGCGCGCTTGCCTCGAGGAAGCGCTCGGCGAGCGTCTGCGGCGTGGTCTGGATCTCGATCAGGTCGGCCATGCTGATACCCGGTCAGTGGGACGTCGCCGCCGCGACCGTGGTCACGCGCAGCGGCTGGCAGACGCCGGCGGGACACGTGCCGGCGGAGAAGTGGGCGTCGAACTCGTCCCGGAAGTATCGCATCCCGCTGGTGAGCGGGTTGGGCGCCAGGATCCCGTGGCCGCAGAGCGAGCCGTCGCGGACGTCGGCCGAGAGGTCGAGCAGGAGCTGCGGATCGGCGGGGCGCGGACGTCCCGCCGTGGCCCGGTCCGCGATCTCGTAGAGGCGGCGGGTCCCGATGCGGCAGGGGATGCACTTGCCGCACGACTCGTCCGACATGAAGCGCTCCATGAGCCGGCCCAGCTCGACGAGGCAGGCGCGCTGGTCCACCACCAGGAGCTGCCCGGATCCCAGGCACGCACCGGCGGCGCCGAGGGCGACCGGGTCGAGCGGCGTGTCCAGGGCGGACTCGGGGAGGAAGCCGCCCGCCGGCCCGCCGACCAGCAGGGCCTTGAGGGTGCCCCCGGCCGCCATCCCGCCGCCCACGCGCTCCAGGATCTCGCGGAGCGGGGTTCCCATGGGCACCTCGGCCACGCCGGTCTGCCGCGCGCTCCCCGCCAGCTGGACCAGCTTGGTCCCGGCCTGCCCGTTCCGGCCGGCCGCCGCGAATGCCTCGGCGCCGTGCCGGACGATCCAGGGGATCGCCGCCAGCGTCTCGACGTTGTTGACCACCGTCGGATGGCCGTCCAGGCCGCGGACCGCGGGGTAGGGTGGCCGCTGCTCGGGCATGCCCCGGTCGGACCGCAGCGCGCGCAGGAGGACCGTCTCCTCGCCGAGCACGAACGCGCCGCGCAACGCTCGAACCTCGATCTGCAGGTCGACGCCGCGGCCGGACGAGTCGGCGCCCGCGGAGCCGGCACCCAGGTACCCGGCGTCCTCGGCCGCCGAGACGGCGGCCCGCAGCCGCTCGATCGCCAGGCCGTAGTCCGCCTTGACGGCGATGATCGCCTGCCGGGCACCCACGGCCCAGGCCGCCAGCGCGGTGCCCTCCACGACCGCGTGCGGGTCGAGCTCCATCAGCGTGCGGTCCACCAGCGCGCCGGGGTCCGCCTCGATGCCGTTGACCACCACGACGCGCTCGGGGTCGTCCTGCGCGCGGGCGACGCGCCACTTGTCGGCGGTCGGATATCCGGCACCACCGCGGCCCCGCAGGCCGGCGCGGGCCACGAGGTCCACCAGGGCCTCCGGGCCCGAGGCGAGCGCCTGCCGCCACGCGGCCCAGGCCCCGGCGAGCTCCGCCGACGCGAGGCCGGCTCCGGGGTCGTACTGGCCCAGAGTCTCCAGCGTGACGCGCGTCCACTCCGGCGGCGTGGCGAGGATGGCGACCATCAGGCGCGCCCCACCGGAGTGGCGCCGGTCAGCGATCGGGCGAGCTGCGCGGCAGCGGCCGCGGTCATCCCGGGCTGGCGTGCCCCATCGAGCGTCACCCACGGCGCCCCGCCGTTCTCGCCGTGGCAGTCCGCCGGCTCGAGCGAGACGGACCCGTCGGGCGTGGTGCCGCCCAACGGCACGCCCAGCGCGGCCTCGAGCGCCGACCGGATGGCCCCGCCTCCCGCCAGCGAGCAGGCCGGGCAGCGACAGATGCCGACCACGTGCCGGGTCGGGGGATCCAGGTGGAGGTGCCCGTAGAACGAGGCGGTGCCGTAGACCTCCGCGTACCAGGCGCCCGTGGCGTTCGCGATGTGCTTGATCGCGGCCACCGGGAGGTAGCCGTAGTGCGCCTGGGCCCGCTCCAGGATCGGGAGCATGCGGGCGGGATCGTGCTCCTCCTCCTCCAGGATCGCGTCCAGCGCGCCCGTGTCGACCGGCTCGAATGAGGCGAAGCTGGAATCCGGGACCGGGCGGCCGGAGCGGCGCAGCGCCAGCTCCTGCCGGCGCTCGGCGTACTGCTCGGGCGGGCCCCAGTGGACGTGGAAGCGGTCCTTGGTGTCGGTGCCGCCCATGTCGATGCACTCGATTGGGCAGGCCATGGCGCACTGGAAGCAGCTCTCGCATTTCAGCGCGCCCCACTCGTCGTAGAGCAGCTGGAGCCGCCCGCGGTGCCGCGGCGGGATGGAGGGGGTCTGCTCCGGGTACTGGACGGTGACCTTCGGCTGGAAGAAGCGGCGCAGCGTGAGGGTCATCCCCTTCACGATGCCGAGGCCGGGGACGGTGCTCATGGTCGGACCACCAGGATGGCGAGCGCGGTCAGGAACAGGTTCACCAGCGAGGCGGGCAGCAGCCACTTCCAGGCCAGGCCCATCAGCTGGTCGATGCGGACGCGCGGCAGCGTGGCCCGCATCCAGACGAAGGTGAAGACGAAGACGTAGGCCTTGGCGAAGAACCAGACGATCCCGAGCAGCGCATCGAGGTTCAGCAGCAGGTAGAGCAGCACGAGCCCGATCGCCAGGGGCACGAACAGCAGGAGCCAGGTCCCGTACGCGCGGGCGAACGAGACGCGTGGGCGCAGCATCCAGGTGGGCAGCGCCAGCAGGAGCGACCCGACGAGCGGCAGCCCGACCAGGACGACCACCAGCGCGATCAGCGTGTCGATGGGCGTCAGCAGGAAGTGGACCGGCCAGGGCCACGGGATCGGCGCCGTCCAGCCGCCGAAGAAGAGCACGACCGCGAGCCCCGAGAGCAGGAAGACGTTGACGTACTCGGCGAAGAAGAAGAAGCCGAAGCGCATCCCGCTGTACTCGGTGGCGAACCCGGCCACGATCTCGCTGTCGGCCTCGGTGAGGTCGAAGGGCGTGCGGTTCGCCTCGGCGGTCGCGGCGATGAAGAAGACCAGGAAGGCGAGCGGCTGGCGAACCACGAACCAGTCGAGGAAGCTGCCCGACTGGGCCTGCACGATCCCGTTCAGGCTCATGGTGCCTGCCAGCATGATCACGCCGACCACCGAGAGGGTCAGCGGGATCTCGTAGCTGACCAGCTGCGCGGCGCTGCGCAGGCCGCCCAGCAGCGAGTACTTGTTGAAGCTCGCCCAGCCGGCCATCAGCAGCCCGATCACCCCCAGGCCGCCCACGGCGAAGAAGTAGAGGAGACCCACGTTCATGTCCGCGCCGAAGAGCCCCGGCCCGAACGGGAGGACCATGAACGCCATCACGCTGGCCACGAAGGTGGCCACCGGCGCGAGGGTGAAGACGCTGACGTCCACCCCGGTCGGCGTGAAGTCCTCCTTGGAGAGCACCTTGAGCCCGTGCACCACCGAGGCCAGGGTGCCCCATGGCCCGACCCGGTTGGGGCCGATCCGCAGGTTCATGAAGGCGATCACCTTCAGCTCCATGAAGATGATCACGAAGGCGGTCGGCACGGTGAACAGCAGGATGGCCGTGGCGGCCACGATGAAGCGAACGATCGCGATGTTGGCCAGGATCACCCCGCCCAGCCAGATCACGATGGCGGGGATGATCCCGGTCGCGATGCCGGCCACGATGATCACGACCAGGGCGACCAGTGTGCCCAGCAGGGGCACGACCACCCGGCCGGTCGGCGAGAGTCGGCCGCTCGGCTGCGCGACGACGCTCACTTGTCGATCCCGCCCATCACGGGGTCCAGGCTGGCCATCACCGCCATGGTGTCCGCCAGCAGGTTGCCCGGCATGAGGGGCACCACCGACTGGAGGTTCACGAACGAGGGATCGTGGATCCGGAAGCGGTACGGCTGGTCGGTGCCGTCGCTGATGGCGTAGCAGCCGTACTGCCCACGGGGACTCTCGATGGCGGCCCAGGCCCGGCCGGGGCGCGGGGTGATGCGGCGCGGCACGTTCGCCATCACCGGTCCGTCGGGCATGCGGTGGATCACCTGGTCGATGATGTGGATGCTCTGCTTGATCTCGTCGACGCGCAGCATGTAGCGGGCGTACGAGTCGCCCTCGTTGCGTGTGGGGATCTCGAACTCCAGCTCCGGGTAGACCCCGTACGGGTGGGCGCGGCGCACGTCGTAGGGGATCCCGGAGGCGCGGACATTGGGGCCGGTGAGCCCCATGTTGAGCGCCATCGCGCGGTCGACCGTCCCGAGACCGCGGGTCCGCCTGACGAAGATCTCGTTCTCGTTGAGCAGCGTGGTGTTGGCGTCGACCTCGCTCAGAGCGTGGCTCATCCAGTCACCCAGCCGGCTCAGGAACTCGTGGTTCAGATCGCCGTTGACGCCGCCGATCCGCATGTAGTTGAAGAGCATCCGCTGGCCGGTGAGCGCCGCCAGCATCTCCACGATCTCGTCCCGCTCGATGAAGCCGTAGAGGATGGGGGTGAGGCCGCCCAGGTCGAGGGCCATCCAGCCCATGAAGAGGGCGTGGCTCGCGATCCGGTTCAGTTCGCAGGCGAGGACGCGGATGTACTCGGCCCGCCGCGGCACGCGCACGTCCATGAGCTGCTCGAAGGCCATCACCGGGGCGAGCTCGTTGAAGAGCGAGCTGATGTACTCGAGCGGGTCCGTGTAGGCGATGGCGTGGTGGTAGTCGGCGTTCTCCCCGAGCTTCTCGATCCCGCGGTGCAGGTAGCCCAGCACCGGGTCGATGTCGGAGACCCGCTCGCCCTCCAGCTTCACCACCAGCCGCAGCACGCCGTGGGTGGAGGGGTGCTGGGGGCCCATGTTCACGAGCATCTCGCCGTCGCGGAGGGTGTAGAACTCGGCCTCGCGCTCCGTGCGCGGGGCGTAGGGCGGGATCGCGTCGTAGATGGTGGCCGGTGTCTGGACCAGGACGGTCGGGTCGTCGAGTGAGGGGATCTGTGTAGCCATGGCCTGCCTACCGTGCCCGGCTGCGCCGGATGGGCGCGACCGACTCGGCCGGGGTGTGCACCTGCTCCATGGGCCGCACGCCCAGGCCCGGCGAGCGCGCCGCGTCGTCCGCCAGGTAGAAGTCCTTCCGCAGCGGGAAGCTCGTGTAGTCCGGGGGCATGTAGATCCGCCGCAGGTCCCGGTTCCCCTCGAAGATGATCCCGAACATGTCGTACGCCTCGCGCTCCATCCACTCGGCGCCCTTCCAGAGGAACGTGGCGGAGGGGACTCGCGGGTCATCGCGGTCGAGGTCGACCACGATCACGCGGAGCCAGTCCGGCGTGGTCGACGACCAGAGGTGGTAGACGACCTGCATCGACTCGCCGGTGTCCACCCCGGCGAGGTCGGCCAGCACCTCGAAGCGGAAGGCGGGATCGTCGTGCAGCGTGCGGAGCACGTCCACCGTGGAGCCGGCCGCGATGCGGATCTCGGTCTGGTCGTGGCGCTGCCGGACCGACCCCTCCAGGACCGGTCCGAGGCGTTCCTCCAGGCGGCGCTTCAGCGCGGTGTCCGTGGCGATCCTCCCGTCAGCGCTCGGCCGGGACGCTCGGTCCCACGGCACGCTCCACCCAGCGGCCGCGGCGCTGCATGATCAGCTGCTGGAGCTTCATCATGCCGTAGATGAGCCCCTCGGGGCGGGGCGGACAGCCGGGCACGTACACGTCCACCGGCATGATCCGGTCGATCCCCTGGACCACGCTGTAGGAGCGCTTGAAGCGTCCGCCGGAGCACGTGCAATCCCCCATGGCGACGCACCACTTGGGCTCCGGCATCTGCTCCCAGAGCCGCAGCAGCGGGCCCGCCATCTTGGTGGTGAGGGTGCCGGCCACGATCAGCACGTCCGCCTGGCGGGGGCTCGCCCGGAAGGGGAACATGTTGAAGCGGTCCACGTCGTTCCGGCTCGTGGCGCTGGACATCATCTCGATCGCGCAGCAGGAGAGCCCGGAGAGGAGCGGCCAGAGGCTGTTCATCCGGAGCAGGTCCAGCAGGTAGTCCGCCCTGGCCGGGATGACCTCCAGCGCACCCCACCGTGCGTTGTCGCCGGGATCGACTTCCGCCTCGACCTTCTCGAGATGCGTGATGGCCGGAAGCTGGCCGCCGCCGTAGGCGGCCGGGTTGGACGACGACCAGAGGTCGTTGGGGACGACGATCGGCGCGGTGACCTCCCGGCCGCCGGGAACGACGATCGACCCGCCGCCGGTGGCCGGCGCGGTGCCGCTGCCCGGCGCGGTGCCGGAAGCCGGCGCGTTGCCGCTGCCCGGCTCGGGCGCGGTCACGGGATCCGGGGCGTCGCCGGGGCGGGGATCCCGGTTCATCGCCATCGGAGCACGCCCTTCCGCCATGCGTATGCGAGGCCGAGCATCAGGATCCCGACGAAGATCGCCATGCTGACCAGGCCGCCCACGAGCACGTCACGGAAGACGATCGCCCACAGGTAGACGAAGATCACCTCGATGTCGAAGGCGACGAAGAGCAGGGCGTAGATGTAGAAGGAGACCCCGAAGCGCCCCCAGGTATCGCCGAACGTGTCGATGCCCGACTCGTACGGGAGCCCCTTGTGGCGATCACCCCGGTTCCTGTGGCTGATGAGCCAGGCCAGCCCGATCGTCATGAAGACGAACGAGACGCCGGCGAACAGGAAGCCGATGACGTACCAGAGTCCGGTCACGTTTCCCTATCGCGAACCGTCAGGCGCAGCGGAGGATGGTCAGAAAGGCGCCTGCACGTTGCCGGCCATTCTATCGCAGAGCGCGGTCACGTCCGGGCCCGTGCACCGCGGCCCCGCTGGTCCCGGGGCGTCCTGCGGCCGCGGGCCGTCGACCCCGTGGCGTCCCGTGACCGCGGCCCGGCCGGCCGCGTGATCGTGGCCTGTGACCGCGCCCGTGCCCCGCGGCCCGGCCCCGCTACCGGATGCCGCGCAGCAGCAGGCGCACCCCCGGGCCCACGAGCGTGTGGCCGCCGAGCAGGATCGGGATGGGCGCGCTCGCGACGGCCGCCGTCAGCGACCGGAGCCAGGGATCGGCGATTGCCTCGGACGCCAGGAGGTCGGAGGCGAAGCGATCCTCGGGCGCCGGCCACGCGTCCTCGTCGGGGCCCATCCGATCGGCCAGGAGCACCCGCGCATCGAGGATGGCGGCGTCGGCCAGCTCCGCCACGATCCGGGGGAGGGCATCGGGGCCTTCGCGATCGAGCAGGCGGCCGAGCGTGGCGCGAGGCGGGCGCGCCGGCTGCGTCTCCCCGGCCGGTCGGGGGGCCGTCGGCTCCGGGCCGCCCATCGCCAGGGGCGACGACGCGCGCAGCCCGCGCTCCTCGGCGAGGAACCGGACGCGGCACCGGACGTGCCGTTCCAGCCAGGCGAGGGTCCCGGATGAGCTGCGGCCGAAGACCAGCAGTTCGCGCCGCGGATCGGCCGCCACCGCCCGCAGCGCGTCCACCCGCGGGACGCGGATCGACGACGTGGCCGCCAGCCGTCGCAGCGACGGGCGGGCATCCGGGGCGAGGGCGAGGAGCGCCAGGTCGAGCGGCGTGTCCAGGTCGAGCGCCAGCCGGTCGCGCGCGGCCATGTCGCGCACCGCGTATCCGGCGACCTCCTCCAGCCAGCGGGGGAGTGCGTTGTCCGACGGCAGCGCCGGCAGCCGCAGCAGCGTCTCCGCGTGCGGGACGGCACAGACGTCCGACGAGAAGCGGTTGTTGGTGAGCGCGATCGGCCCGTCCGACCGCGCCGCGCGCACGAGGCGCTCCGCGTCGACGGCGTGCAGCCGCGGGACCGCACCGTCTCCCAGCACCACGCAGCCCTCGACGTGCTCGTCGCGCACCACGCGCGCCAGCGCCTCGCCGAAGGATCCCGCCCGCACGAACCGGGGCGGGGGGAGCCCCGGCCTCGCGCGATCTGCCGCCCCTGCCTTCCACGGCCTGGACGCGTCCGTCTCGGGCTGGGTGGCCCCGCGTCCGGCCACCCGCACCACGCGATCCGCGCCCGCGCGGAGGAACCGCTCGACGTGATCCTCGGCGAGCGCACGCCGGGCCTCGGAGAGCAGCGCGGTGAGCGGGCGCTCGGCGGGGCGCGCGGGAGCCTCGAACAGGATCAGCGTGACCTCGGGCACGGCAGGGCTAGTCTACGTTCGGCGGGGTACGCTCCCGCCAGGATCGCCCGTCGGCCCGGGGACCGCAGGCGGGGGAATCCCGGTCACCGGGTGGCCCGTCGGCCGGGTACCCACGCCAGCGGAGTGTTCCGGCCCCGCCCGCCGGCAGCGCGCCGGTGGATGCATCCGTCGCGGTTGTCGTGCAGGGAGAGCAGATGTCGCGTCGTCGCTTCGTCGCCGTCTCGATCGGCCTGTCCGCCGCAGCGGCGCTCGCCGCGACCGTGGTGGCCCGCCGGGTCCGCGTGCGGTCCTTCGTGCACGGCCGGGACGCCGGGGGCGGTCGATTGATGGACGACGCGGTCACCTACGACCTTGGCTCGCGCCTGCTCTTCGGGCCGCTGTTCGGCCGGATCGCGGCCGACGTGGCCGCCGCCGTTGCCCCGGGCGCGGTGGTGCTGGAGGTCGGCTGCGGTCCGGGTCACCTGTCGGTGAGGATGGCGCGCGACCACCACCTGCGCGTGACGGCATCGGACCTGGATCCGGCGATGGTCGAGCGGGCCCGGCGCGCGGTCGATCGCGCGTTCGAGGCCGCCGATCCGGGGCGGCCGATCGTCGCCCGGGCGGACGTCGCTGCGCTGCCGTTCCCGGACGGCGCGTTCGACGCCGTCGTCAGCACGTTCTCGATGCATCACTGGGCCGATCCGGACGCGGGCCTCGCCGAGATCCACCGGGTGCTGCGCGCCGGGGGCCGGGCGCTGATCTGGGACTTCGACCGGCGGGTGCGCTGGGTCGAGGGGCACACGCCCGAGCCGCTCGAGGTCGCGGCGCGGTCGCCCTTCTCCAGTGCCCGGTCCGACGCGTGGCGCTGGCCGGGACCGCTGCGGATCTCGGAGCGGATCGAGCTCGTCCGCGGATCCTCGGAAGTGAACCCGGATGCCTGAGCGCGTCAGGGCCTACGTGGGGATCGGCGCCAACGTGGGCGACGCCCCGGCCACGCTGGCGGCCGCCATCCACGCGCTGGCCGCCCTCCCGGACACGCGGGTCGTGGGCGTCTCCAGCCTCTTCGCCACCCGACCGGTCGGCGTGGTGGACCAGGCCGGGTTCAGCAACGCCGTGGTCGCGCTGGACGTCCCCGCGGGTCCCGACCCGGAGACGGGCGCGGTGGCGCTGCTGATCGCGCTGAAGGGGATCGAGCGTGCGTTCGGTCGCCGGGACCGCGGCCGGTGGGGGCCAAGGGAGCTGGACCTGGACCTGCTGCTCTTCGGGGACGCTGCGCTGGCGGTCGAGCGGCCGCCGGAAGGGGCCTCGCTGGATCCGGGACGCGCGAGCCGCCTGCTGGTCGTGCCGCATCCGGAGGCGCGACGGCGGCTCTTCGTCCTCGCCCCGCTCGCGGAGCTGGCGCCCGACCTGGGGCCGCCGGGCTGGGACAGGACGGTGCGCGAGGCGCGCGACGAGCGACTGGCCGAGGAGGGGGCTGAGGCGGCGCGGGCGGTCGGGCGGTGGGATGGCGCGGCCTGGGTGATCGACGCGCTCCGAGCCGGGGAGCCGGGCGCAGGCTGACGCGCGGGGCCGGGCCGCCGCCGGGCTGGTGAGGGCTGACGCGCGGGGCCGGGCCGCCGCCGGGCTGGTGAGGGCCGGCACGGTCGGCGCGCCGAGGGATCCCGCCTCGGTCCTCGCGCCGAGGGATCCCGCCGCGGTCGGAGGGCGGGCGGCCTTCTCGTGCGCAGGCCGCGGCGCAATCCTGCGGGATGTGCGAGGAGGGAACCGTATGTCCGGCCTGCGGCGCGGTCGGGCCGACGGGGCGCGCCCGGCTCTGCTCCCGGCCCGCGATCC
>JAJYDP010000091.1 GCA_021777365.1 Chloroflexota bacterium
TCCCAGTTCTGGCAGAACCGGCAGGCGAGGTTGCATCCGGCCGTGCCGAAGGAGAAGACCGAGCTGCCCGGCAGGAAGTGGTTGAGCGGCTTCTTCTCGATAGGGTCCACGCAGAAGCCCGACGAGCGGCCGTAGCTGGTCAGCACCACCTGGTCGCCCTGGCGGGCCCGCACGAAGCACATGCCGCGCTGCCCCTCGTGCAGCCGGCACTCGCGCGGGCACAGGTCGCACTGGACCCGGCCGTCCGGGAGGCGATGCCAGTAACGGGTGGCCACCGTGAACGCGTCCACGGTGTGAATCGTACGAGGGCTCCGCCAGCCCCAGCGCAAGAGGCGTGCGGCGGGGGAGCGCCCGAGCGCGGGGGAGCGCCCGAGCGCGGGGGAGCGCCCGAGCGCGGGGGAGCGCCCGAGCGCGGGTGAGCGCCGCGGCGCGTTCGCGCAGATCACACGTGGATTGCACCGGACGGGAACGTGCCGCTTACATGCGGCCCCGACACTGAGGGCGCACCTCCTCCTCTCGCGGGCCCGCCCCCCACTGGCGGGCCCGCTCCCTTTTCGGGGCCGCGACCTCGCCCGGGGGCGCAGCATGCCGGGGCAGCAGCTTCGTCTCGCCGTGCTGCGGCCTCGACGGCAGCTACGACCCCGCAGGACCCCGGTGGCGGGCTTCGGCAGCCATGCGGACCAGTCGGGTCCACGGCGCCAGTGTCGCGCCGGTGTCCAGCTCGAGAAGACGGATCGCATAGGCGAGCTCGAGCGGGGCGTCGAGCCGGTCGGCCCGGCCGGGAGGCTGCGTGCCGTGCCGGCCACGGAGCCAGGCCTCGCGGCCGTAGCTGGCCACGAGGGTGCCGACCGACCGGATCGGCCGGAGCTGCAGCCGGATGGTCTCTGCCTGTGCGACGAAGAGCGGCGTGACCCAGCGCTGGGGCACCGGTACCGCGCCGGCCAGGACCCGCTCCACGAGACGGGCATGGCCGCGCAGCAGGACGGCGGGTGAACTGGTCGGCGAGAGGATCTCGGAGGCTATGGCCATGTCGCCATCCTTGCTGGCCACCTCCCGCGTGTCTTGTCCGGCCGGTCAGCAGCACGTAAGCGGCGCGTAACGCG
The DNA here is from genome assembly GCA_021777365.1 of Chloroflexota bacterium. The sequence goes on from JAJYDP010000091.1 coordinate 1,104, forward strand.
CACGCGGCACGCGGCTGCAGGCAGGCCGTGGGCGCCTCGTTGCCACGAGTTCACAGGACGGTAACGAGGCGCTCACGCTCATCCCTCATGCTGTGCGCCATGTTCCGGATGGCGCCGATGCTGGCCCGGGCCGCTCGGCCGGGATGGCCGATCATGCTCGCGCTCCTGGCCGCGATCGCCGCCCGCGGCTTGGCACGCCGCCTGCAGGAGCCCGTGGCCAGCGCGCCGCTTCGGCCGCGCCGGCTCTTCTCCGGCGAGGGTGCCCCTTCCCATTGAGGCCCACCCGCCGCATTCTCCCGGGATGAGATCCCGGGCGCCGTTCCACGCGATCGTCGACGTCACCAGCGCCCTGGCGCGGCGTCCGCCGCTCCTGCGCCTGGTGGGCGCCCTCGTCCTCCGATGGACCGGCAACTCGATGGCGATGGTCGCCTACCTCGTCGTCGCCTACCAGGCTGCCGGGACGCCGGGCGTCGCGGCCGTGGGGATCGTTCGCATGCTGCCCGCCGCCGCGATCGCGCCGCTGGTCGGGCCGATCACCGCGCGCGTGGGCCCGGAGCGCCTCCTCGTCGTCGCGTACATCGCCCGGGCCCTCGCGGTCGCCATCGCGGCCATCGCGGCTGCATCCGGGCTGCCGCTGGCGGTCGTGCTCGCCGGGGCCGGCGCCGGCGCCGCGGCGGGCGCGCTGGTGCACCCCCTGCATTCCGCCCTGCTCCCCGCGGTCGCGGAGACACCCGAGGAGCTGGTTGCCGCCAACGTTGCCACGAGCACCGGCGAAGGGGTCGCGACCCTGGCCGGCCCGGCGATCGCGGGCCTGCTGATCGTCGCGTCCGGACCAGCGGTCGCCCTCGCCGCAGCCACGCTCATCGCGCTTGCCGCCGCGCTCCTCGCCTCCACCGCGCGGGCGACCGAGCACGAGCGGCACCTCGAGCGACCCGGCAGAAACCCGCTGGCGGTGCTGCGAGCGGCGGTCGGCACGCTGCGGACCCGTCCGGGCGCCCTGCTCGTCCTCGGCGGGTTCGCCGCGCAGACCGTGGTTCGCGGGCTGCTCACCACCCTGATCGTCGTGTCGTCCCTGGAGCTCCTCGGGCTCGGCAACGGGGCGTCGCGCTGCTGACGGCCGCCCTCGGTGCGGGCGGCCTGACCGGGGCCCTCGTGGCCGCGGCGCGGCTCCCCGAGCAACGGATGACCGCCACCTTCGCCGTCGCCCTCGCCTGGTGGAGCCTCCCGATCGCCCTGGTGGCCCTCGCGCCCGTGCCGACGGTCGCGGTCGGCGCCATCGCCGTCGTGGGTCTCAGCAACGCCGTGCTGGACGTCGCCGGGTACACGCTGCTGCAGCGCACCATCCCCTCCCCGGAACGCGTGGCCGTGCTCGGCGTCGTCGAAGGCGTGGTCGGGATCGGGGTCGCGACGGGCAGTTTCCTGTCACCGATCCTGATCGGAGAGGTCGGGCTGCGCAGCGCGCTGGTCGTGACCGGCGCGACCCTGCCGGTGGTCGCCGCGGTGATCTGGTTCCTGCTGGCGCGCGTGCCCGCCCTCTCGGTCGTGCCCCGCGAGCAGCTCGCGTCGCTGCGCATGGTCCCGGTCTTCTCGCCCCTGCCGCTGGGCTCACTGGAGGAACTCGCGCGCGCCGCGATGCCGATGTCGTTCGCCACGGGGGACGTGCTGATGCGCGAAGGCGAGCCCGGGGACCGCTACCTGGTCCTGACCGATGGCCTGGTGGAGGTCCTCCAGGGAGATCGGCCACTCCGGCGCTGCGGGGCCGGGGATGGCGTGGGCGAGATCGCCCTGCTGCGCCGGGTGGCCCGGACGGCGACGGTACGCGCGCTGGCGCCCACCCGCGCGTATGCGCTCGACGCGAACGCCTTCGTCTCTGCCGTCACCGGGCACTCGCTCGCCGCCGCGATGGCGGAGGCGCTGGTCGACGAGCGGCTGGAGCGGGCCCACCCCTGACGTCGGTGCGGGCCTTCCGCGGCCGGCCCTCGCGCGCGGCTGGGACGATCGACCCGTCAGGCCTCCGCCAGGGTCGGCTCGGCCGGCGGCCCGCCGACGGGCGACTGGGCCGGGGTGCGCAGTTCGCGCAGGTCGGCCTGGTCGATGCCGCCGAACTTGGGCAGGTCGGTGAGACTGGTGCGGGCGAGCCGCTCCGTCATCTTGCGCGTCACCAGCTCGCCGAGGCCGGGCGACCCCATCAGCCGTCGCAGCGTGGCCGCGGGCACCTCGAGCAGCGTGACGGGCTCGGCCGCCACGACGTTGGCCGTGCGAACCGCGCCGGTGAGCGCCGCGATCTCTCCGAAGAAGTCGCCCGGGCCCATCTCGGACAGCGAGCGGTACCCATCGCCTGTCGGCGTGCCGGCCACCGCCCTGCCCTCCAGCACGAAGTACGCCGCGTCGCCCGGTTCGCCGCGGGCCACGATGCAGGTCCCGACCGGCGCCTCCCCGATCTGCCCGTGCACCAGGAGGTCCTCCCGCGCGGGTCGCTCGAGATTGCGAAGCGCCGGCACCAGCCCCACCAGCATCTCGAGGTCGGCCAGGGTGACCGGGCGGAGCGCGCCAAGCGCTCCCCTGGCCGGCGCGCCCCGCAGCACCTGGGCCAGCTTGCGCCACTCGGCGGGTGCCTGCCCGAGGCCCGGCAGGACCGCGGCGAGGAGCCCGGCGGCCACGGTCGCCACGGAGGCGACCACGATGAGCAGCCGGATGTCGATCACGTCGGCCAGGCCGCCGAGGAGCATCCCGACGATCCCGAAGACGCTGGTGATGACCGAGAACGCGCTCATGACACGACCGCGATACTCGCGCGGCGTGTGGCGCTGCCGGATGAGGCGTCCCGCGGTGCTCGTGAAGGCGTTGGCGAAGCCACTGAGCGCGACCGCGGCGATGGCGAGCGCGATCGAGTGGCTGAGGCCGTAGGCGATCCCCATGATCCCCATCGCGAGGTAGCCCAGGACGAGCCACTGTCCCTCGCGCAGGCGGCCGACGAGCTGGGCGAGCACCAGGCTGCCGATCACGAAGCCGACGGACGTCAGGCCTTCCTGCAGGCCGTACTCGAACGTGTTCGCCCCGAGCGCCCGGACCGAGAAGGGGAGGAGCAGGGCGTTCCAGATCCCGACGCAGGCGATCGCGTAGACGATCGCGATCGGGAGCATCGAGCGGAGGATGGGGGTCTGCGCCAGCACCCGGAGACCATCGCGCAGGTTGGTGCCCACCGCGCGGATCGACGTGTCCTCGGTCACCGGGATGCGTGGGATGGTCGCCAGGTACGTGCAGCAGGCCGAGACGGCGAAGCTGATCCCGTCGAGCACGAACGCCCACTGCACGTCGCCCATCGCGGCGATCAGGCCGCCGGCGGCGAACCCGACCGCGGTCGATCCGAAGGAGCTGATCGCCATCAGCGAGTTGGCCGCGCCGAGCTCCTCGTCCGGCGCGATCTCCGGCAGCGTGGCGTCCAGGGCCGGGTTGAAGAACTCGCTGACCGCGGAGGACACGGCCACGAGCACGTACAGGAAGACCAGGTTGAAGCCGACCGCGACGGGGATGAGCGCGACGGTCACGGCGCGCAGGAGGTCCGAGGCCAACATGATCCGCCTGCGGTCGTAGCGGTCCACGACCACGCCCGCGACCAGGCCGAGGACGAGGGCCGGGGCGAGGGTCGCGGCCGCCATCAGGCCCACGCTCAGCGCCGAGTTCGTCCGCTGGAAGATCAGGATCCCCGCGCCCGCGATCAGGAGCGCGTCGCCGATGGTGGACACGAACTGGCCGACCCAGAGCAGGGTGAAGGTCCGGCGTCGGAAGACCGCGAAGGCCGAGGGCTGGGCAACTGGCGCGGCGGCGGTCGTCATCGTTCGGTCCCCTCCTCCGAGTCACCTGCTGCCGTGCGGCACGCGACAGACCGAGTCAACGGAGTGTAGAAGACGCCCGGGCCGGGCGCCACCGGTTGTTTGCCGTCGGCGCGCCCGCCCCTGCGAGGCGCCCGAGGGCTGCCCGGCCGCGTCAGCCGGGTCGTGGGCGTGTCGGCACCGGGGCGGCTGCGATGCCTGGGTGAGGCCGCGGCGAGTGCGGCCGCGGAAGGTGCGGCCGCGCCTCAGCGGGCCGCGATCGCGGAACCGGGCCGCGTGCTCATGGGCGCTCCGGACGGAAGGGCGGCCGGGCTGCCGGCCCGCGTCCCGGAAGCGGACCCGGCGCGCGCCAGCAACTCGTCCAGGATCTCCGCCTCGTGCGCGGCCGCCGCCAGGTGCCCGGCGCTTTCCCAGGTGACGAACCTCGCGTGGGGCAGACGCGCGACCAGGCGCCGCGCGGCGGAGATGGGGCAGTTGCGGTCGTCGACGCTGTGCCACCAGGTGACACTGCCGCCCACCGCATCGAGATCGATGTCTCCCCAGTTCCCGTTGATGGCCAGGACCTCGTCCATCCAGCCGTCCACGCCGGGAGTCAACGCCTCCACGAGGCCGCGCATGAACCCTGCCTGCCATGCGTGCTCCGCCATGACCTCCTGGTCCGCCGCCGGCGCGTCCGTCATCAGTTCACGGAAGCCGGCCACCGGGTCCGCCAGGACGTCATCGCGTGCGCGTGCCAGGAGGTCTCGCAGTGCGTCGACCTCCCCCGATCGCGCCAGCAGGTCGCCCATCGCGTTCGCCTCGATCTCACCCCGGACTTCCTCCTCGGTCATGGGGGCCGCACCGTCCACGATGGTCCCGGCCGAGAACCGGTCCGGGTGACGCGCCGCGAACCCGAGCAGGTGGGGAGCTGCGCCGCTGCCGCCATAGGCAGGGACGCGATCGATGCCGACGTGGTCGAGGACCGCAGCGAGGTCATCCGCGTGCTCGGCGAACCCCCGACCGGGCAGCCGCGTCGAGGCGCCGAACCCGGGGCGCTCCACGACGATCACGCAGAGACCGCGCTCGACCCAGGGACGCCGATCCGCCGGGAACGAGTAGCGCGACCCCGGCGTCCCGGGCAGGCGCAGCAGGGGCAGTCCCCCGGGGGCCCCATGCTCCGTCCAGGCGACGACCCGGCCGTCCGGACGCACTAGGCGCTCTTCGCGCACGCTGTCCATCCGCCCGGAGGATAGCGCTGTCCACTTAACGGCGACTTACCGGATCATCACCACTCGACGCGGAGGCAGGCCAGCGGGCGGGCCCGGACGGCGCAACCCGGTCGGGGCGCGCTCGATCACCCACGCGACTACGATCACGGCCAGCAGGCGCCGGAACAGGGCGGGCGATACGCTCCCCGTGGTGCCGGGCGACGACGAGGCGATCGAGCTGATGCTCGCGCGCGGGACGTTCCTCGTCCCCACGCTGGTGGCGCTGCAGGGCGTGATCGACGCGGCGGCGGCCGGCGTGCAGATCCCCGAGGCAAGCCTGGGCAAGGCACGCGAGGTGGTCGAGATCCACCGGGATTCGTTCCGCCGGGCCGTGGCGGCCGGGGTGCGCGTGGCGATGGGGACCGACAGCCCCGTCGCGCCGCACGGGCGCAACCTCCGGGAGCTGGCGCTGATGGCCGAGGGCGGGATGGCGCCCGCGGACGTGCTCGTCGCGACGACCCTGACCGCCGCCGAGCTGCTGGGGCTCCAGGACGAACTGGGCACGATCGAGCCGGGCAAGCGCGCGGACGTCGTGGTGGTCTCCGGCGATCCGTACGACTTCGCGACGCTCGACCGGCACATCGAGGCGGTCTGGAAGGACGGCGTCGAGGTCGTGGGCGCACACGCGTCCTGACCGTCGACCGGGTGGTGCGCCCGGCCCCCTGCCGCAGACGAGGGACCGGCCTGACCGGTTGCGGAATTCGCTGGCGCGCCCGGAGGGACTCGAACCCCCGACCGGCGGTTTAGAAGACCGCTGCTCTGTCCAGCTGAGCTACGGGCGCCCGCGCGAATCCTACCCTCCGGCGCACGCGCGGCCGGAGGGCACCGCAACAACGGACGCCGGACGCATCCCGCGGATGCTAGATTCGCGGACCCGCGCCCGGACCGGGCGCCCTCGGAGGCACGCGGATGGCGCTGGCCGCTCGGCTCGAGCCCCGGCTCCCGGCGGCACCGCCGCCGGGCGGGTCGCCGGGCGGCTGCATGCCGGCCCCTGCGCCACCGGTCGGATGGCCGGATGGCCGCGCCCCGTCGCCCCGCGGCGGGGCCCCCGTGGCCGACCAGGCGCCGTTTCCGCTCGACCTGGAGTGGAAGCGCGAGCGCCGGCTGTGGGGCCCCGCCCTGCACCCGATGTGCAGCTACCTCGCGGCGTTTCCCGCCGGCCTGCCGCACGCGTTCATCGCCCGGTACACGCGACCCGGCGACGTGGTGCTGGACCCGTTCAGCGGCCGCGGCACCACGCCGCTGCAGGCGTGCGCGGAGGGTCGCATCGGGGTCGGCAACGACCTGAACCCGCTGGCACACCTGCTCACGGCCGCGAAGGTCGACCCGCCCGGGCCGGCCGAGCTGGGCCGTCGCGTGGACGACCTCGAGGCGGGGTGGGCCGCGCGCCCGGCACCGGCCGCCTGGCCGTCCCGGGGCGACGACGTCACGGGGAGCGCGTCCGGCGTCCCGCCCGAGGTGGTCCTGGCATTCCACCCGCGGACGCTCGAGCAACTCGCGTACCTCCGCGCCGTGCTGGATCCGGCCGGGCGAGTCGACCGCTTCCTGCTGGCGACGATCGCGGGGATCCTGCACGGCCGGGGCCGGGCGTTTCTCTCGACCCTCATGCCCAACGCCTTCGCCATGCCGCCGGGGTACGTGCGCGAGTACGCACGGGCGACCGGGTTCCACCCCGAGCCGAGGGACGTCTTCGCCGCGCTCCGGCTGAAGACGCAATGGCTGCTGCGGGAGCCGCTCCCGCCGGCGCGGGGCATAGCCATCCTGGGCGACGCCCGCGACGCCGGCACCCGGACGGCCGCGATCCTGCGGGAGCGGGCGCTCCCCGGCCGTGTGCGCCTGGTGGTCAGCAGCCCGCCGTACCTGCGGGTCGTCCGGTACGGCGCGGCCAACTGGCTCCGCCTCTGGTTCCTGGGCATCGACCCCGGCGGGCTGGACGCGAGGCTGGACCACGCCCACCGGCCGCGCGCCTACCTGGCGTTCCTGCGCGAGGTCCTGGCCGACCTGCGCGTCGTCCTGGCCGACGACGCGGTCGTGGTGCTGGTGCTGGGCGACGTCGAGTCCGATGGCGGGCACCGGCTCCGGCGCGAGGTCGGGCTCGCGGCGCGTGCCTGGGAGGAGGCGGCCGAGCCGGAGGGCTACCGGCTCGCGGGGATCGCGGCCGACGAGGTCGCGGCACACCGCAAGTCGACCCGCATCTGGGGTGACGAGGCGGGGCAGGCGACCCGCACCGACCGGCTGCTGGTGATCGCGCCGACCGAGCTGGGTCGGCGCCGGGCACTGGCGGGTGCGGCGCTGCCCGTCGACTGGCGCTGGCCGCCGGAGCCTCGGGCGGGCGTCGTGGTCGCCGCGACGCAGCGGACGGGGCAGCCACCCCGCCCGGCCGGGCCGCGGCCCGGCATCGTCGTCGTCAGCGGCGGAGGCAGCCCGGGCGCACCGGGGGCTCGTGCCGGCGTCCCGGTCGCGGACGGCGCCGGCCGGGGCGCAGGGCCCGCCGGTCAGGGCAGACGGTAGAGACAGGTCTCGCCGGGACCCCATCGGACGCACAGCTCGCGGGTGCGCGCGCTCCATGCCGCCGCGTGCAGCGGCGCCCACGCGGGCGCGGGGCCGTCCGTCAGCACCCAGCGCACGTCCCGGGTCGCGTACAGGTCGCCGGGGTTCACGTTCGTGGCGGGACGGGACACGATGGTGGTGGCGCGGGCGCGCATGGCGAGCACGGGCGCCAGGTCACCCTGGACGGTGGCCCCCGCGGGGATCAGCTCGGCGATCCTGGCCTGCACACCGGGCAGCGTGGTCGGTGTCTGCGTGACCCACCCCACGTGAAGGACCAGCCCCGGCACCACCAGGACGGCGGCGAGCAGCGCGCCGAGGACGGCGGTCGGCACCCGGCGGCGCGGACCCAGCCAGGCGGCCACCACCGCGAACCCGAGCCCGGCCAGTATGGCGAGCGGGGGCAGCAGGGGAACCAGGTAACGGTTGGGCCGGTACGGGACCACCAGCAGGATCCCCATGCCGGCCACGAGCCACCCGACGGACGCGCCGACGATCCGGCGCTGCCGGGCGTCCAGGACCGGGTAGCGCGCCGCGACCAGCAGGAAGCCGATCGCGCCGGCGGCGAGGAGTGGCAGCGCGAGGGTGATCCCGCCGTCACTGCGCGTCGGGTAGGTGACGATGCGGCGTACCAGCTCGGCGATGCTGTGGGGCATCGGTTCGGGCGCCCAGATGCGCAGGTCGGTGGCCAGCGCCGCCGGCTGCGGCAGGGCGAGGATGAGCGCCCACGCGAGCGCGGCGAGGACGAGGGCCAGCACGGCACCGGCGAGCGCGCGCCGGACCGGGGCCTCGCGCCACCCCGTGACGGCGATCCCCGCGAGGATCCCGGCCGCCGCGAACCCGGCGCTCGCCTTGGTGGCGATCGCCAGCGCCAGCGCGGCCCCGGCCAGGAGCCCCGTCCAGGTCGACGGACGGGCGTTGGACAGCAGGAGCAGGGCGACCACCAGCCAGAGCAGCACCAGGGGTTCAAGGTAGGCCAGCCGGGTGTAGTAGAGGAACAGCGCCGACCCGCCCAGGGCGGCGGCCGCGAGTGACGCCCCGGCCGTGCCGAGCGGCCGGCGAAGACCCAGCCCGAGCGCGGCCAGGGCGACCGCGCCGACGATGACGTCGAGCAGGCGTGCCTGCACGATCCCCACCCCCGTCAGCGCGAGCCAGCCCGCCTCCAGCACGCTGTACGGCAGGTTCAGGAGGTACATCCGCCAGTCGTCCGTGGACCAGGTGCCGAAGAGGACCAGGTTGCGGGCGTTCACCACGTTCCAGCCCTCGTCCGTGAACGGGCTGGTGCTGGCCGTCACGCCGCGCGCCGGGTCGACCGCCGCCGATGCCGACAGGAGGAGGAACAGGGCCAGGGCGATGGCCAGCGGCAGCAGGACGCCGGGTGCCGTCAGCGCCGCGAGGCGGCCGCGCGAGCGAGGACCTGCGGCGGACGCCATGCCGTCCTCCCGAAGTGCGGCTGCGGGTGGAGGTGCCGCCTAGGAGCGCAGCTCGCGACGCGCCATCTCCCCCTCGATCTGGCGCTCGGCCTCCACGTACCGGTCGATCTCGTCCCGCAGCCGGTTGGCCTCGGGCGTGTAGAGGTGGACCTGCTGCTGGAGGATGTAGCTGAGGCGCCGGCTCGTCATCCGCACGTGGTCCAGGTTCTTCATCAGGACCAGGGGATCCATGGAGGCGAGGTCGTCGGGGTGATACATCTGGCGCATCTGGCCGAGTATAGGGGCGCGGCGACCGCCGCGCCCGGCCGCCGTCGGCCGCGCGGCCGGCTCCCCGCCGGCGACGCGGCACTCTGCCCGATCCACCACCAGGATGCCACGACGCCCCGCCGGTTCCCCGGCGGGGCGTCGCTCCGGGCGATACCCGCCTCGATCATGGCTTCCGGGCTGGTCCGCCCGGGGGCGCGTGTCAGCCGGCCCCGAGCGGTTCCGGCAGGGTTCGGGGCACGACCTGCCGCGAGTCCGGCATCGGGCGGCGTGGCGCGCCTCTTCCCTCTGCCGCCCTCCGCTCGGCGGCCCTCGCGCACTCCGCCCGGACGACTCCACCGGCGAGCGCGGCGAGCGCGGGCAGCTCCGGCAGCGTGAACCGGATCCCGTGCTCGGCCAGCTCCGCGAACCCCCAGCCGCGGTACAGCCCCCGGGCGGCGACGGTGCTCATCTCGTCGTACAGCGCCGGCCAGGACACCGGGCGTCGTGCGTAGCAGAAGCGCACGAAGTCCACCGCGTCGTCAGACGCTCCCGCACTGCGGGACTCGGCAGGCTCCATCGATACGACGTCCCTCCTCCCCTTCGCGCACGCCGGCACGTCCGCCGGCAGCTCCGGATCCCCCTCGTCCGCCCCGTGCCGCTGCGGGCCATCGGGGTCTTGCGGGGCCCCATGCTAGGAGGGGTGGCGTGCCCTTAGGAAGGGGTTCTGTCCACCACGTTGTCCACCAACTTGTCCACACCCGCCGGGGGCCACTGCCGGTCGGTCGTGGGCCCGGCAGCGGCGCGTTCGGGGCGGGCCGGCAGCGGCCTGCCGGGGATCAGCGCCGGCGCGAGACCCCGAGGCCGGGGGCGTCGGTCAGCTGCCAGCGACAGTCGTCGGAGAGCGCCAGCCCCTCGAACGGATCGTCGGCGAGCAGCAGGCACCCGTCGAGGTCCACCCAGTCGGCCAGCGAGGCGACCGCCGCGGACGCGGCGATCCCCACGCTCGTCTCCTCCATGCAGCCCAGGAACCGGCGGAAGCCGAGCTCGCCGGCGCGCGCGAGCATCCGCCTCGCCGGGCCCACCCCGCCGCACTTGGCCAGCTTGACGTTGACGCCCTGGACCACGCCGACCAGGCCCTCCAGGTCGTCGTAGACCACGCAGCTCTCGTCGGCCACGATGGGCAGGCTGGAACGCTCCTGCAGCCAGCGCAGCTGGTCGAGCCGGTGCGCCGGGAACGGCTGCTCGATCAGCACCACGCCCAGTCGCTCCAGTTCCGGCACCAGCCGCACGGCCTGCTCGGGGACCCAGCCGGTGTTTGCGTCCACGCGGATCGGCCCGTGGTAGACGGCCCGCACCGCCTCCAGCGTCTGCAGGTCGGCCGGTCCGCCGACCTTGATCTTCAGGGCCGGGAAACGGGTGGCCCGGGCGGCCCGCTGGCCCACCACCTCGGGGGTGTCGATCCCGATCGTGAAGTCGGTCGGGGGGATCGCGGCCGGCAGGTCCAGGAGCGTATGGAGCGGCACGCCCAGGCGCCGGGCGGCCA
>JAJYDP010000092.1 GCA_021777365.1 Chloroflexota bacterium
CCGGCGGCGAACGGGTCGCGGGGCTGGGGGCCAGTTCCGTCAGCCACGGGGTTCGTCAGTCATGGGAGGCTCCGATCGCGCGGATCGGCGGAGGCGATCGTCAGGCACGTTCGGCTGAGTGTAGCGGCTGCCGGCACCGGGCACGGTCCGGCCGGACTCTCTCGGCCGATGAACACGCGCGGATGGAGCGCCTGCGCGCCCGGCGCGCACGGGGGCGCGTCCGGTGGCACGATGCGCGGCATGGACGTGCACTTCCTCGGGGCCGCGAACACGGTGACCGGCTCGCAGTTCCTCCTGACCACCGACCGCGCCCGGATCCTGGTCGACTGCGGGATGTTCCAGGGAAGTCCGAACGAGTCGGTGCGCAACCGGGTTCCCCTCGCCTACGACCCGGCGTCGCTGGACGCGATCGTCCTGACGCACGCCCACCTGGATCACTGCGGGCTGATCCCGCACGTGGTCGCCGAAGGATTCCGCGGTCCGATCTACGCCACGCGCGGGACCGTGGAGCTCGCGGGACTCGTCCTCCTCGACTCCGGGAAGCTGCAGGAGGAGTTCGTGAAGCGCGAGGCGCGCTGGGCGAAGCGGCATCCAGACCGGGCCGTCGAGGAGGAGCGCGAGCTGGAGGCGGCCATCGAGGCACAGGTCGAGCTTGCGCAGGCGGACGAGTCGACGACCGCGGTGGCGCCGGCCTCCGCCGGGGCGGAGCGGCCCGGGCAGGCGGCCCACCCGAGCACGAGCGGCGGAAGCCTTCCACCTGCCGCCTCGCCAAAGGGCCACGCCAACCCCGAGCACGCGATCCTCACGGCGCCCGCGCAGGTGGAGCTGGAGATCGACGAGCCGCTCTACGACCAGCGCCAGGCTCGCGCCGCCCTCGGCCAGTTCCGTGGCGTCGACTACGGACAGCGCGTGCAGGTCGCTCCCGGGATCGTGGCCACCTTCCTGGACGCCGGCCACATCCTGGGCTCGGCGATCATCCGGCTCGAGATCGACGCGGGGCCGGACCACCCGGCCCGCACGCTCGTCTTCTCGGGCGACCTCGGCCCGGCCGACACCCCCATCCTGCACGACCCGACACGGGTGTCCTCGGGGGACTACGTGTTCGTCGAGTCGACCTACGGGGGCCGCGAGCATGAACCGCAGGCGGAGGCCGTCCGGCTGCTGGCGGAGGCGGTCCGGATCGTGGCCGAGCAGGACGGCGTGCTGCTCGTGCCCTCGTTCGCGATCGGGCGCACGCAGGAGATCGTCTGGGAGCTGAACCGGCTCGTGGACACAGGGCGGATCCCCCTCCTGCCGCTCTTCCTCGACTCGCCGATGGCGTCGCACGCCAGCGACATCTACCGCCGGTACAGCGAGTACTGGGACGACGAGACCCGCGACCTGCTGGCGCACCACGAGGCGCCGCTCGACTTCCCGAAGCAGGTGGTGACCAACGACTTCGAGGATTCGCAGGCCATCTCGAGGGCACGGCGGCCGTACATGATCGTGGCCTCCAACGGGATGCTCACCGGCGGCCGCGTGCTGGGGCACCTGCGCGAGCTGGTCGGCGACCCGCGCGCCGTGCTGCTCTTCGTTGGCTACCAGGGCGTGGGCACCCTCGGCGCCCACCTCCAGGCCGGCGCGAAGACCGTCCGAATCGACGGCGAGACACGCGTGGTGCGCTGCCAGGTCCGCTCGATCAGCGGCTTCTCGGCACACGCCGACGAGGCCGGCCTCCTGGCCTGGCTGAGCGCCTTCGCCGCCGGCAAGCGTCCCGGGGACGCGGGGTTCCCGCGGCACGTCTTCATCGTGCACGGCGATCCCGAGGCGCAGGAGGCGCTCGAGCCCGGGATCCGCGCCATGGGGTTCGAGACCCTCGTGCCGCACTGGCACCAGCGGGTCACGCTGGACTGACCCCGGGCCTGCCGGGCGAGACCGGCGCGCGTCACAATGCTTCTGCTTGACATAACCTTGTTGACGCGCATAATAAGCGCCAGCCAATCAACCATTCGTCACACAACATGGAATCGACGACAATCACTCCTCCCACCGGTACCCACACCGACGCTGCCGTCAGCGAGCTCCTCGCGCTCATCGCAAAGGAGCGGGCGTCCCACGTCCGCCGTTGGTGCCGGCAGGACATCAGCATGACGGCCCTGCACGTGCTCATGGTGCTCGAGGCCAGTGGCCCCCTCGCGATGAGCCGGCTCGCCGACATCCTCGAGGTCGCCGTCTCGAACGCCACCGGGATCGTGTCCCGGATGGAAGAGCGCGGTCTGGTGCGCCGCACTCACGATGAGACGGACCGCCGGGTCGTGTTCGTCACCGCCACCGATGTCGGCCGCCGGGTGCTCGAGGACCGCGAGTTCATGCGGGCCGAGCAGCTGCGGCAGGTACTGTCCGCCATGACCGACCAGGGGCGCACCGACTTCGTGCGCGCCATTCGAGAGTTCCTCACCACCGCGGAACGGCTCCGCGCAGAAGGCCGCCTCGTCGAGGACGAGTCGGACCAGCTGTCGCCTCGCCTCTCCGCGCCCACCGTTCCGCTTCGCGCATAGCCACGACCACGCGCGCGGCCGGCCCGGCGGGGGCCCGCCCCACAACCCAGGAGACACGTTTCATGGAAAGCATGCCGGTCACCTCCGGCTCCTCCGGGGCCACGCATCCGGCCATCGAGGTCAACCCTCGCGCCCGCTTCGAGATCCTCTTCGCAGTCCTCCTGGGGCTGTTCCTGAGCGCGCTCGACCAGACGATCGTCGGCCCGGTCCTGCCACGCATCGTCACCGACCTGAACGGCGCCGACCTCTACACCTGGGTGGTGACCGCGTACCTGCTCACCAGCACCGTCACCATCCCGATCTACGGCAAGCTGTCCGACCTGTACGGCCGGCGGCCGTTGCTGATGGCGGGCATCGTGCTGTTCCTGGCCGGCTCCGCGCTGTCGGGCCTCAGCCAGACGATGTCGCAGCTGATCCTGTTCCGCTCGATCCAGGGCCTTGGCGCGGGGGCGCTCTTCCCGATCTCGCTCGCGGTGATCGGCGATCTGTTCACACCCGCGGAACGAGGCAAGTACCAGGGGCTCTTCGGGGCCGTGTTCGGCGTCGCGTTCCTGGTCGGGCCCTTCCTGGGCGGGTTCCTGACCGATCACGTGAGCTGGCACTGGGTCTTCTACGTCAACCTGCCGATCGGGCTGGTGTCGCTCTACTTCATCTGGCACCTGCTCCCGACCGTCAAGCGTCCGGGCAGTCGCTTCAACCTGGACGTGCCCGGTGTCGCGACCCTCACGCTCGCCATCGTCCCGGTGCTCATCGCGCTGACGATCGCCGAGAACGGCGACTGGACCGCGCCCGGCGTCGTCGGCGGCTTCGCGGCCGGCATCGTGTTCCTGGTCGCCTTCGTCGCCGTCGAGACGCGCGCCGAGGACCCGGTGATCCCGCTCGATCTCTTCCGCAACCGGACGTTCACGGTGTCGAGCATCGCCACGTTCCTCGCGTCGTTCGGTTTCGCGACCGCGATCATCTTCCTGCCGCTCTGGTTCCAGGTCGTGCAGAACGCCAGCTCGACGGCGTCGGGCTACGACCTCCTCCCCTTCCTGTTCGGGCTCATCGTGAGCTCGGTGGTCTCGGGCCAGGTCGTCAGCCGCACCGGCCGCTACAAGTGGCTGCTCGTGGGCTCCATGGCGCTGATCGCGTTCGGCCTGGCGCTGTTCACGAATCTGCGCGCCGACACACCGACGCCCACGCTCTGGCTGTGGATGGTCGTGGCTGGAATCGGGGTGGGCCCGATGATGGCCGTCTTCACCCTGATCGTGCAGAACGCCGTGCCGTCCCGGCTGCTCGGCACGGCGACCAGCGACCTCACGCTGATGCGCCAGATCGGCACCTCGGTGGGCCTGACCGTCGCCTTCACCCTGTTCGAGAACAACCTGACCTGGGGGCTGCTGCGGAGCCAGATCGTCGCCGCGGGCGCCCCGGCGGCCTACGTTCCGGCGACCGCGCCGGCCGGGTTCAACATCGGGCAGGAGCTCACGTCGGTGGGAGGGAGCGGCGCGACGCAGTTCCTGACCCAGGTCCCGGCGCAGCTCCAGCCCGTCTTCCTCGACGGGTTCCACCAGGCGTTCTCGATCGCGCTCGGGAACTCCATGTGGATCGGCGTGGGCGCCGCGGTCATCGCCTGCGCCTCGGCGCTGTTCCTCCACGAGCTGCCGCTGCGGGCCACGCACGCCGTGCAGCAGCACGCGGCGGAGGGCGCCATGGTGCCGGTCCGCGCGGACGTGGGCGAGTAGCAGTCCGGTGGAGCCCCACCCCGCCTGCCGGACCCCCGGCAGGCGGGATCATCGCCAGAGCATCCGCCACAGCCCCGCTCGCCCGAGTGCACGGCCCACGATCTTGTTCTTCGCCCGGCGCGCGATCCGGTGCGGGTTGCCGGACGCCAGCGTCGAGACGTCGTTGGCCAGCCTGGCCGTCCGGTAGAGGCTCGACACCAGGCCGCGCCGCCTCACGCGAGTGCCTCCTGCAGGAACGCCGCGGCGTCCTCCGCGAGCGCCGCGCGCTCGACCTCCTCGGCCTCGATGAGGGCGAGCAACCGGCGGGCGGCCGCCGGGTGTTCCAGGCCGATCGCGAGCCCCACGCTCAGCCAGTAGTCCGCCGTCTCGAGGGCGTGCGGGCGGACCTCCTCGGGGACCTCCTCGAGGACCTCGGCCATGGCCGAGGTGAGCGCCCTGCCGTAGCGGTTCCAGCCGTCGTCCCTGGTCGTCACTGGTTGCCTCCGTCTGCTCGGCGCTCGCCAGCCCGCACCTGCCCACGTCAGGCTGCCCGTGGCTGGCGGATCCACGCCATTCTCGGGCCACGCGACCTTCCTCCCCGCGACCCGTTCCGCGTCGCGGGACGTCGGCCGTTGCTCAGGGCGTGCCGCCGGTGTGGATCTCGCGGGTCAGGTGCTCGGTGTAGTCCGGGAGGTGTCGCTCGTACCCGTCCGACATCAGCGGGGAGGAGATCATGAAATCGGCCGTCGCCCGGTTGCACGCGACCGGGATGTTCCACACGACCGCGATCCGCAGGAGCGCCTTCACGTCCGGGTCGTGCGGCTGCGGCTCGAGAGGGTCCCAGAAGAACACCAGGAAGTCGATCGTCCCATCGGCGATCATGGCGCCGACCTGGAGGTCGCCGCCCAGTGGCCCGGACTGGAGCTTGGTCACCGGGATCTCGAGCTCGCGCTCGAGGAGCGCGCCGGTGGTTCCCGTGGCGAACAGGTCGTGCTGCGCCAGCAGGTCCAGGTTGTAGCGGGCCCACTCGACCAGGTCCTGCTTCTTGTTGTCGTGGGCCACCAGCCCGATCTGCTTGCGGGCGTCCAGCCTGCGCTTCATGCCGTCTCTCCTTCCAGAGGTGGCAGGGCCCGCGGCGGCGGACGATCCCGGTCGCCCGCGGCCCCTACTCGCCGTCGTGCACGATCAGGACGGGGATGGTGCTGCGGGCCGCGACCTGCCCCGAGACCGACCCGAGCAGCACGCTCTGCAGCCGTCCGAGCCCGCGCGTGCCCATCACCAGCAGGTCGTACTGGCCCGAGGCGGCCGCATCGAGGATGGCTGGCGCTGGTTGCCCCGCACCCAGCGCGTCCTTCCGCACGGTGGGGCCGCCCGCCGCCTCGACGGCGGCTGCCTCCTCATCCAGGATCACCTGGGCCCGCCGGATGGCCGCCTCGAGATCCTCCGAGTACCCGGGCTCGCCCTCGAAGCCGGGCGGCTCGTGGTACACCGTGAGCACGGTCAGCGTCGCGCCCAGCTCGCGGGCGCACTCGGCGGCGGTCAGGACGGCCTGCCGGGCATGGTGGCTGCCGTCCACCGCAACGAGAATCCGCTTGAACATCGAGTCCACCCTCTCCTGGTCACGCCAACGGCCGGGTGCGTGTCACCTAATGTAACGAACCCGTCGAGGACCCTCGCGCCGCCGGCGCAGCCCGAGCCGCGCGAACGAACCGGGGCCGAGCCGATCGCATGGCCAGGCCTCGCCGCCTTGCGGCCGCTGGCCCGAGTCGTGGCGGTCGTCTAGATTCCGCGCATGCGCACCCCCGACTGGCGGCCCGCGCTCCAGGTCGCCCACGACGCCGCCCTCGACTGGCTGGAGCATCTTTCCGAGCGCCCGATCCGGCCGGAGCGGTCGTACCAGGCGATGCTGGACGTCTTCAGCGGACCCGTGCCCGACGTGGGAGAGGCATCCGAGCGCGTGGTGGCGTCGCTCGCCGAGGCGGCCCGCCCGGGGCTGATGGCGATGAACCACGCGCGATTCTTCGGCTGGGTCATCGGCGGAGCGATGCCGGCCGGGGTCGCGACCGACTGGCTGGTCGCGGCATGGGACCAGAACACCGCCGGGGGCGAGCCCACCCCGGCGATGTCGGCGATGGAGGCGACGACGGCAGGCTGGCTGCTGGAGCTGCTCGATCTGCCGCGCTCGGCATCGGTGGGGTTCGTCACGGGTGGGCAGATGGCGAACCTGGTGTGTCTCGCCGCGGCCCGCGAACGCGTGCTCGCCGATGCCGGGTGGGACGTCGCCGCAAACGGGCTCATCGGGGCACCGGCGGTCACCGTCCTCGTCGGCGACTACGTCCATCACACGGTCGGCAAGGCGCTGCGGATCCTCGGTCTCGGGGAGGGACGCGCCGTCCGGGTGGCGACCGACCCGCGCGCCCGCATGCGCCCCGACGCCCTGCGGTCCGCGCTCGCCGCCGTCAACGGGCCGACGATCGTCTGCGCGCAGGGCGGAGAGGTGAACACCGGCAGCGTCGACCCGATCGCCGAGATCGCCGACATCGTGGCCGAGCACCGTCGTGCCAACCCGGCATGGCTTCACGTCGACGGCGCGATCGGGCTCTTTGCCCGGACCTCGCCCAGGCTGGCGCCGCTGCTCCGCGGCGTGGAGCGGGCCGACTCGTGCTCGACGGACGCGCACAAGTGGCTGAACACTCCCTTCGACTGCGGGATCGCCATCGTGGCGGACGCTGAGGCCCACCGGCGGGCGATGACGCTCCACGCGGACTACCTGCCCCCGATCGGCTCGGCACGCGATCCGATCGACTGGAACCCCGAGATGAGCCGGCGAGCGCGGGCGGCGGCGGTGTACGCCACGATCCGCCAGCTCGGCCGGACCGGGATCGCGGAGATGGTCGAGCGGGATTGCGCCATGGCGCGACGCATCGCGGACAGCCTCCGACGGGTCGATGGGATCGAGGTCCTCAATGAGGTGCAACTCAACCAGGTGCTGGTTCGCTTCCGGGATCCGGCGGGTGTCGACGACGACGCCCACACGACGCTAGTGCTGCAGCGGGTCCAGGACGGTGGCCTCGCGTATCCGACGCCCACGACGTGGAACGGCAGGGCAGCCCTGAGGATCTCCGTGTGCAACTGGTCGATCGAGGAATCCGACGCGGACCTGGCGGTGGCGGCCCTGGTCGAGGCGCACGCTGTCACCTGAACCGCGCCACTGCCCGATCACCCGCCGGGTACTCAGCGCGTGGATCAGGGCGCGACGTCGCGGTGGCGCATCCCCCATCCGCGGCCGGGGGGGATGGCGTCGCCGGGCAGATAGCCGATCCGGCGGTGGATCGCCACCGCCTCGCGGGCGGTGTCGAGGCCGAACACCCGGGCGCGTCCGCTCGTGGGGCGGATCAGGTCGAGCAGGACGCGGGTGGAGAGTCGCACCGTCCATGAGCCCGAGCGACTCGGCAGGGACGCCCAGGATTCGCTCGAACGCATCCACGTGGGCCGCGACGGTGCGCTCGACGTCCTCGAAGGAAACGGCGTTGGCCTGTCGGGCGAGGTAGAGCTGGCTGGCCACCTCATTGAGCCCCAGGATGAGCGAGACAAGGACGTTCGCTGCGCCCTCGGGAGAGCTCAGGGAGAACGCACCCTCTGCGGCACCTAGCCGCAGGACCGTCACCAGCAGGGGCGTGAGGCGGACCGTCACGGCACGTCGGATGGGCGATGCCGGAGAAGACCGCTTTGAGCTGCTCAGGGGCGGACAGGTGCGGGTCGGTGGCGATCGGCGCGACCGTCCCCGTCGCGACCTCCACCATGCGCTCCACCACGGCCGCCAGGAACGCCCCCTTCGAGTCGAAGTAGTGGTAGAAGGCGCCCTTCGACGCACCGAGCTCGTCGATGACGTCCCGGATGCTCAGCTGCTCGTAGCCCCTGGAGGCGATGAGGCGCAGCGCGGCGTCGACGAACGCGTCTCGTCGCACCGCATGGGTCTCGGGGTTCAAGGTGCGGGGCATGTGTTTCCAATAATAAACCGACTGCCGGACTATCGTACCGGCCCCGTCAACGTGCGGGCGTCCTTGATCCGACCGGTGCACGACACCGGCCCGAGGGGCCAACGCACGCTGCTCAGCCTCCGGCAACCGCCGGCAGTACGTGGACCACGGCCCGGTCGGTGACGGCGCTGGCAAGGTCGGCCGGCTCGCCATCGACGTAGACGTTGATGAACTCCCGGAGGACCGGGCCCGGATCGCACAGCCGGTCGCGCATGCCCGGCCACCGCGCGTCGAGCGCGTCCACCAGCTCGCGGACCGTTCTGCCCTCGGCCGTGACCCGCCGTTCCGCGGCCGGGAAGAGCGCGATCAGCGAGCGGGGGAGCACGACCACCGCCATCGCGTGTTCGGGCTACGCTCGGGCGTCGACCAGTGCCGTCTCGACCGACAGCACGGGCGGCAGCAGGTCCGCGATGCGGCGCCATCGCCGACCCTCGTCGGCGCTCGCGAAGACCTGGCCCGTGCTGGTACCCAGGTAGATCCCGAACGGGTCCAGCGCGTCGGTCGCCATCCCCTCGCGCAGCACGCCCAGGTAGGCGTGCTCCTGCGGCAGCCCCTCGCGCAGGTCGCTCCAGGTGGCGCCGCCGTCGGACGTGCGCCAGACGGCCATCCGCCCGTCGGGCACGAAGCGACCGCGATCGGCTCCGTTCAACGGGACGGTGAACACGGTATCCGGGTCGGCCGGATGCGCGACCATGGGAAACCCGAAGGTGGACGGCAGCCCCTCATCGAGGCAGCTCCAGGTCCGGCCGGCGTCGTCGCTGCGGTACGTCCCGCAGTGGTTCTGCTGATACAGCCGGTCCGGGCGCCCCGAGGCGAGCACCATCTTGTGGACGCACTGGCCGGTCTCCGGATACCGGTCCGGCAGGAAGTCGGCGCGCACGCCACGGTTGCGGGCCTCCCAGGTGATGCCGCCGTCTTCGCTCGCGAAGCAGCCCACCGCCGAGATGCCCACCCACAGGCGGGCGGGGTCTGCCGGGTGCGCCAGGATGGTGTGGCAGATCAGGCCGCCGTTGCCCGGCGCCCAGCTCTCGCGCGTGGGGTGGCCCGACAGCCCCTCCACGTGGGCCCAGCTGGTGCCGCCGTCCTCCGAACGAAACAGGCCCGCCGGTTCGACCCCCGCATAGAGAACGCCGTGGGCCGGCGTCAGGTGCCACACCGAGCGCATCTTCGGTCCCGCGTCGCCGTACGTCAGGCCGGCGGACGAGTGCGTCCAGCTCGCACCCAGGTCGTCGCTGCGCCACACCGCCGCCCCGAACCAGGGGCTCCCGCCGCCCGCGTAGACGGCGCCCGTGGCGGGATCGTGGCACACGTGGTTGATCGGCCACCCCTCGCAGAGCGGCCCGCGGAGGCGCCACGCCCCGCTGGCCTCCCGGCGGGACGCGTCGGCCTCCAGGATGAAGGCCCCCTTCTTCGTGCCCAGCAGGACGAGCAGTCGACGATCCATCGCGATCCCAGCCTCCCGCGGCCGTCCCGCCGCGCGGCTCATCGCGTCGGGGACGGCGACCGATCGTGCGACGATAGCACGCTCCGCGGGCTCGACGCAGCACGGGAGGGCGCCCTGAATGGGTCGGCGAAGTACTCGGTGTGCCGCGTCAGTCGGCCGTCGCGGAACTCCAGGACGCCGCTCTCGGCGGCATGACGCAACCGATCCAGGGCCTCACGATTCCGCTGCCCGCTGATGACATCCAAGCCTCCCGTTCCTCCACCTTGCGCGGGGCTGGGGCCCTACCGGACACCCTCGCGCATTGGGGTCGCGCCGATGAGCTGACCGACGCACCCGGCCGAGCGCGCCGAGATCCCGATCGGGCGCACTGTGGGGCTCACCGAGTATGCGCCGCAGGGTGCATTGGAGCTGCGGCACCTCGACCTGCCGACCGCGGCAGCTGCGCCGATCGACCCCTCGGCAACGGCGCGGCCCTCGCGGTTCGTTCGGACAGGTAGGACGATTGGGCTATCGGGTAGGAGCTCTGCCCTGTTGCGTCGACACACCGCCAACGTCCAACATGTGGGGACCGTAGTGGGCACAAGGACAGGCGGACGGCAGGGATGAGGGAACGGCAGCGTCCGAGACAGGCCCCCCGTGCGATCGAGGAGCGGTTCCGCACCGCGCTCGACACGATGCCCGATCCGTTCGCCATCCACACGGCGATCCGCGACGAGACCGGTTGGATCGTCGACTTCAGCATCGACTACGTCAACGAGGCGACGGCCAACTTCAACGGCCTGTCGGCCGAGCAGCAGACGGGACGCCGGCTGCTCGAGCTGTTCCCGGCGGTGCGCGATGGGGGTCTTTTCGATGCGTTCGTCCGCGTCGTGGAGACCGGCCAGCCGTTCGCGCAGGAGTCGGTCGTCTACGACGACCCGCACGCCGGCGGGCCCCCCATCCGCTCGGTGCTCGACATGCGGGCGGTCAAGTTCGGCGACGGGTACATCGTGTCCTCCCATGACGTCACCGCCCGTGCCCGAGCAGAGCAGGCGCTCCACGCTACCGAGGAGCGCTACCGCACCCTCGTCGAGCAGTCCTCTGACGCCACCTTCGTGCTCGACGCCGCTGGCCGGGTCGTCGACACCAACCTGGCTAGCGAGCAACTCCTTGGGTATGCGCAGAGCGCGCTCCTGGGTCGCCGCTGGGACGATCTCCTCGCGCCCGAGGACCTGGCCGCTCACCCGCTCCACTTCGCCGACCTGCGGGCGGGCAGGACGCTTCGCTTCGAGCGCCAGCTACAGCACGCAGACGGCACGGCCATCCCGGTGGAGCTAAGCGCGAAGATGCTCCCCGATGGGCGCTTCCTGGAGATTGCCCGCGACATCCGCGAGCGCAAGGGCGCCGAGGAGGAGCTGCGCCGGACGACGCAGCTCCTCGCGCTGATGTACGAGAGCGTGGCGGACGTCATCTTCCTGCTGGCGGTCCAGCCCGGCGACGTGTATCGCTTCGAGTTCGTCAACCGAGCCTTCCTGGCCGCGACCGGCCTGGCGCGAGAGCAGGTTGTCGGGCGGCGTGTGGAAGATGTCTTGCCGGAGAGTTCGCACGCCCTCGTCCTCGGCAATTACCGTCGAGCCATCGAGGAACGGCGGCGCGTGGACTGGGAGGAAGTGGCCGTCTATCCGGCCGGCACCAAGGTCGGGGAAGTCAACGTGGTGCCTGTCTTCGACGCTACAGGGCGATGTACGCGCCTCATCGGGGCGGTCCACGACGCCAGCGAGCGCCGGCAACTCGAAGGACAGCTGCTCCAGGCCCAGAAGATGGAGGCAATCGGGCAGCTCGCCGGGGGAATCGCCCACGACTTCAACAACCTCCTCACCGCCATCCGTGGCTACGCCGAGCTGCTGCGCCGGAACCTGCCGAGCGACGACGAGGAGAACCGTGCCGACATCGACCAGGTGGTGTCGGCGGCCGATCGAGCCGCGGCGCTCACCCGCCAGCTGCTGGCCTTCAGCCGCCGCCAGGTCCTGCAGCCCAAGGTGCTTGACCCGGCGGAGGTCGTGGAGGGCATCGCCCCCATGCTGCGCCGGCTCCTGGGCGAGCACATCGAGCTCACCACGCACACGGCGCCCGACCTGGGCTGGGTGCGGGTCGATCCGAGTCAGCTCGAGCAGGTGATCGTCAACCTGGCGGTGAACGCGCGCGAC
>JAJYDP010000093.1 GCA_021777365.1 Chloroflexota bacterium
GGCGAGGCTGATCGGCCCGGTGTCGACCCCGAAGCGGGGGAGATGCAGGGCGATGGGCCGCGGCGACAGGGCGCCCGTGATGCGGGCGAGCTGGGCCGGCGTGAGGGCGGCGCTGAAGCGGGACAGGTCGTCGGGCACGATGATCGTGAGCGCGAGCGTCCCGAGATAGGGCAGCTCGACCGCCCACCAGCCGTTGCCGGCCGCGTGGCCATAGGAGCCGCGGGCGCTCATGGTCGGGACGCTCAGCGTCGAGCCATCGGCGCGCGTGAATGGCTCTGGCGTCGTCGCCTTCGGATCGAACGGCTCGAGCCAGGGCGCCTTCAGGTAGATCGTGTTGACGAGCACGAGGCGCGTCAGGGTCGTGATCGTGGGCGGGGAGAGCAGCGCCGGAATGCGGCCCTTCGTCTGTGCCTTCACCCAGGCGTTGACGAGCCGGCGCGCACCGTCCGGATCGGCCTGGAAGTCGACCAGCCGCAGTCCGGCGCCGAAACGTGTGGCCAGGGCGTCGAGGTACGCGGGTTGGAGCGCCATGTCGCGCTGGGCGAAGGGGGCGTTGGCAAGCTGCAGGACGACCTCGGGCGGCGGGCCCTGGCCGCCGGACCAGTTGTCGTAGACGCGGTCGAGGGCCGAGAGCGACTGGTCGAGCGCGTTGACGCCGGCCGCATCGGCGTCCGACCCGAACGAGCGCAGCACGCGGTCCATCTGCGCCGCGGTCTCGCCCTTCGCCCCGGCGCGGGCCATCGCCAGGGCGATCGCGATGCTGGCCGGCGAGACGACCACGTTGCCGGAGCCCGTTGCGACCCGCCGGAACAGGTCCAGGCCGAACGCGTTGACCTCGGCTGCCGCACCGGTGGCCTCCTCAGGCGTCGTCGAGGGGCGGGCTGCCGAGGAGATCGCGAGGGCGATGCCGTCGGTGCCCGTCGAGATCGTGGGCCCCGGGGCAGGCGCCGGGGTCGGGGTTACGATCGGCTCGGGCGACACCGGGACGGCCGACGGAGAGGGCGAGGTCGCCGTGGGAAGCGCGGCTGCCGAGGCCGGCGGGCTCGCCGCGGGCGTGATCGTGGGCGCCGCCGAGCCGCACCCCGCCAGCACGACGGCCGCCAGGGCGAGGGCAAGCCAGCGTCCCCCACCCGTCCTGTCGGGATTCCTCATCGAGCGGTCCGCCATCTCATCGCCTCCCGGGGATACCAGGCCCGCAGCCAGCTCTGCCGCCGACAGGCAGGCTCCGGGGCGCCGGCGGCGTGGATGCGCACGAGATGGAAGCGCTGGCTCCACGAGCTCTGAAGCAGGTCGGGCGGTTGCGAGGACACGGGCGCGCCGTTGTACGAGCGGAGCCGGACGTCGTAGTCCGTCCGCACGCTCGCTTCGGCGCCCGTGATCGCGAGGTCAGCGTAGCTGATCGCCCGAGACGACGACCAGCGCCCGGGCGCACGCTCACCGCTCGTCGCTCCGCGCAAGGGACGGTGCGCCGAGCGGACGCAGCTGGGGCCGCGTCGGCGCCGCGCGAGGCGTATCGCGCACGGGGTCGGCGACGCTGTCCGCGTCCGGTCCGATCGCGCGGGCCAGCATGCCCAGGCCCCTGGACAGGTGCGCGTGGCAGGCCGTGCTGGAGATGTCCAGGGCGGCCGCGGTCTCGTCTGCGCTCAGACCCATCGCGAATCGCAGCACGAGCGCGGCGCGCGCCTCGAACGGCAGGCTCGCCAGGGCGTCGACGATGGGTGCGCGCTCCGGCTGGCCGGCTGGCCGGCCGGCAGCCCGTGGCCACGCGTGCGCTGGCGATCCCGCCCGGCGAGCGGCTCGCGGCGGCGCGCCTCCTGCACGCAGCGCCCGGTGAGCCATGCTGCCAGGGGCAGGCGTTCCTCCCCGCGCTCGATGGAGCGGAACGCGCCACGGAACGTGGCCTGGGCCGCGTCCTCGGCCGTGGCCCGCGAGCCGCTCAATCGGACGGCGAGGCGGAACAGGCGCCGGCCGTGGGCGGCGATCAGCTCGGTATAGGCGGCCTCCGATCCCGCCCGGCAGCGTCGCACGAGGTCGCGCTCCTGCGCGGCGGCGCCGGCCGCCAGCGGTGCCCGCCCCGCGATCATCGCCCCGGCACCGCGAACGTGAAGCTCCACGGTCCGACCACCGTGCGGTCGGACCCGCTCATCCCGATGCTCCGCAGGGAGATCACCCGCAGGGTGGCCGTGCCAGTGGCGTGGTCGAAACCCTCGAGCGAGGAGAGCTCGATCACCTGCGCCCCGTCGACGGTCTCGGCCGGGAACGCCTGCAGGTCGATGGTGCGCCCGTCGAGCGCGAAGGAGACGGTCGGGTCGAGGTTCTCGAGCGGTGGACCCTCGACGCGCAGGCGCGCGCGCACCATCGTCGCCGAGATCGACGCCGACTCGAGCGTGATCGTGTAGCCCGAGGCGGTCTCGCTCGCGTCGGGCGGCGACGCCAGGGCCACGCCGCCGGCGGCCACGTCGGCGCGGAAGTGGAACGTGATCGGCCCCGGCATCGGGGTGAACGTCGTGCCCGGTGACGGCCCCACGAGCTGGGCGTGGGCGGAGACGTCCAGGCGGATCGTCAGGGTGAAGTCCATGGGACCCGCGGCCAGCGGCTCGTCGGGCAGGAAGCTGATGATGGTGCCGAGCGCGTTCCCCTCGGGGTTGCCGCTGGCGAAGTCGACCCCGTAGGCGTGGCCGGCGGCATCGGTGAGCGCGTAGTCGGGGGCGAGTTCGACCGGCGTCGCGCCAGCCGCCTCCACGACGCTCACACCCACCAGCACCCGGTTCGTGTCGGCGTAAGCGCGCTCCAGGGTGACGGTGTACGGCCTCGCGATCTGCACGATGCCCGGGCGCGCCGCGCGGTCCCAGGCGAGGTGCCATCCCTTGACCGGCCCCAGCATCGGCTCGAAGAGCCCGACGTAGGCGGCACCGGCACCGACGAGGGCGAGGCCGGCCATACCCAGGGCGAGTGGGCGGAGCAACCTGCGCCGGGATGGCAGCGAGGGGCCGGGCGAGCGCCACCGGACGGGGCGGACGGCAGGCGCCACCCGCCGCAGGTCGATGGCGGCGGCGACGCGTCCGTCCATGCGGGCGCTCGCGGGCGGCGATGGCGTCATGGCGAACGCGGCCCCGAGCAGCTCCTCGAGCCGGAGCAGCTCCATCGGCGCCATGTCCCCCCTATGCCCGTCCACGGTAGGCCTCCCGGAGCACCTCGAGCGCTCGACTCAGCAGCTTCTGCGTGGCCGCCTCGCTCTTCCCGATGACCGCCCCGATCTCGCGTGCCGAGAGCCCCGCGCCGTAACGCAGGGCGAGCGCCTCCGCGGCCGGCTCCCCCAGCCGCCGGACGTGGGCGCGCAGCTCGTCGAGTTCGGCGGCCCGGAGCGCCACCGCCTCGGGATCGTCGTCCGCGGCCGGGTGCGCGAGTGGCGCCAGGTCGTCGAGCGAGCGGGTGCCGCGGTCGCGCCGCGCGGCGTCGATGGCGGCGTTGCGGGCGATGCGCAGCAGCCAGGCCGGGAAGCCACCGCCCGCGGGGCGGAAGCGGTCGAGCCCCGCCAGGGCGCGCTCGAAGGTCAGGGCCGCGAGGTCGGAAGCCGCGTCATCGGAGCCGGTCCGGGCGCGCAGGTAGCGGTACACGGCCAGGCCGTGACGCTCGTAGAGGACCGCGAAGGCCGACGGATCGCGTCGGGCGGCATCGACCAGGGCGTCGTCGCTCGCGTCCGCGAGGCCTGCCCTGCCGGAATCGATCTGCCCGGCCGGCAGCGCCAACTCCTGCTCCACCGCTCCCTCGACTCCCGGGCGTGCCGCCGACACGCCCCTATCGAGGTAACGCAGGCGACCGCGGAATCCGGACACGCTCCGACCGTCAACCCTCAGGTCCCGCGGCGCGCCGCGGGAAAGACAGGCTTGCATCGCCGGTGTGTCGATGCTCGACGCGTCGTGGACCGCAGCAAGTGCCACACGGATCTGAGCCCTCCCGCCCTGCACGGTCAGGTCCATGCTGAAGGACGGGTCACCATGCGAGAAGGCCGAGCAGGACGCACCCTGGCGCGGTGCGAGCGCGAAAGCAGGATCCTCGTCTCGGGCAACTGCTCCCGGCTCGCGCCGCCGCCGCTTGTCCGGTGGGTCGCGTGCCGTCCGTGAGCGGTCCCGTCCCGTCCGGCGCGCTCGCCGCTTCGAGCCTCACCGCTTCCCCCACCATCCATCGGCTCCCTCCGCCCGGACTGCTCCGGGCTATCCGTACAGACGAAGCCGCCGCCCGAAAGGTTCATGGACGGCGGCCATGTACCCAGGAGCCGAAGGGACGGCATCGGCGACGGCTGCGCCATCGAGCGAGGCGAGCGGCACCGGCCATCGTCACAGCAACGACACACAGCAACGACCCGGTGCGGCATAGCCGGTTGGTAAGTCACTGCAGTCGCTCAGGCCACCTTTGAGGCCGCCCCGTATCCTCCGCGGGAAGGACGCAGCCGTCCGAAGAGCGGCGACGTGCGTCCTGGAGCACGGTGCCACGACCGTGCAGCGATCCGTTGAACGTGGCGTCCCGACTCGTTACATTGTGGAACCTTGACTCGTTACAATCAGGCGTCTACACTCGCTACAACTCGGCGTCTGCACGAGTTCTGTCGCGAGGATGCCCGATGAAGGTCGCCAACTATCGCCCCAGGGTCGTCGATGCCGAGCTATCAGCGAAGCTCGACGCCGTGGGCGCGGTCCTCATCGAGGGCGCTCGCGGATGCGGCAAGACCTGGACTGCCCTCACGCGGGCTGCGAGCGCCGTCCGCCTCGACGTGGAAGACGCCATGCGCGAGGCAGGACTCGTTGCGCCGCAAGTGCTTCTCCCGGGTGCCAGGCCCCGCCTCATCGACGAGTGGCAGCTCGTTCCGTCGATCTGGAATCACGTGAAGGTTGCCGTGGACCAGACCGGAGAGAAGGGCCAGTTCATCCTGACGGGATCGGCGGTCCCGGCCGACGACAAGACCAGGCATACGGCCAGCATCCGCTTCGCGCGCCTGCGGATGCGGCCGATGTCGCTCACGGAGAGCGGTCATTCGAGTCGTGCCGTCTCGCTCGGTGCCCTGCTCGAAGGGACGGCGCAACCGGCGCCGGATCCCGGCCTCGACATCGACGCTCTAGCCGAGCGCATCGTCATCGGGGGCTGGCCAACATTGGTCGACGAGACCCCGGAGCTGGCCCTGACGGCACTTCGCGGCTACCTCGAGGACGCGAGTCGAGTCGATCTCGAACGCCTGGACGGCGTGCGCCGGGATCCGGTGAATGTCGAACGCGTCCTGCGGTCCATCGCCCGCAACGTGGGTACGGCCGCGTCTGCGAAGTCGATCGGTGAAGATGTCGCCGGTGCGGACGACGCGATTGACCGCCACACGGTAGCGGACTACATCCGCGCGCTGAGTCGCATCTTCGTCGTCGAGGACCTCTCCGCGTGGAGCCCTGCTCTTCGGTCGCGGAGCATCTTGCGCAAGACCGCGAAGCACCACTTCGTCGATCCTTCGCTGGCTACTGCGGCCCTGGGCATCCTTCCCTCTCGGTTGACCCGCGACGTGGCCACGATGGGCTTCCTCTTTGAGTCCCTGGCGATCCGGGACCTGCGCATCTATGCCCAATCGATCGACGACTCCCGCGTTCATTTCTACCAGGACAACACCGGGCTCGAGGCCGACGCGATCGTTCAGCACCGCGACGGACGGTGGGCGGCCTTCGAGGTGAAGCTCGGACAAGCTCCCATCGATGGGGCCGCAGGGAACCTCCTGGCGCTCGCTGACCGTATCGACGTCGGGGTACACGGGCGACCGGCTGTGCTGGCCGTCATCACCGGATGGGGCCCAACGTACCGACGGCCAGACGGTGTGTGGGTCGTCGCGCTCGGAGCCCTGTCGCCGTAGGGAGACGGGGCGTGGATTCGCCCGAATGCCTTGTCCGGCGGCACGTGCGCCGCGAGCCTGGCAACCGAACTGGGGCGTGACGCCGCAGCTGTAATGATCAGCCGGGCGCCGCGGGCCGCTGGAAAGCATCGCCGGCGGCGGCGCGGCGCCAACGGACCGGACAGTCTCGACGTCTTGCGTTGGAACTCGGTAGGTCGGGTTCCCGGACCCCGCATTACCAACCGGTGCTATGCCGCACGGGCAACGACCAGCCCTTGACAAGGGCTCATCACGCGGCGCAGCCTCTACCTCACAAGATGAGGTAGGCAGAGGACCGGTGCGCTCGCAGCTGCTGAAGGGGACCACCGCGTTGCTGGTGTTGGGCGTCCTGCGCGACGGCGAGCTCTACGGGTACGAGATCGGGGCCCGGATCCGCGAGCGCAGCGGGACCCTCATCGAGCCCGGGGAGGGCTGGCTCTACCCGGCGCTCCATCGCCTGGAGGCGGAGGGCGCGCTCGAGGCCTCCTGGCGGGAGGGCGACCTGGGGCCGCGCCGGCGCTACTACCGGATCACGGCCGCAGGCCTGCGACTGCTGGCCGAGCAGGAGCGCGAATGGGACGCGTTCACGCGGAGCGTGCGCCGGGTTACCCGCGGGGAGGTCGCCGATGGACCCGCGTGACGCGTTCCTCGCACGGGTCGCGGCGCGGCTCCCCTTCGCCGAGGAGGAGCGGCGGGAGATCGTCGCCGAACTGGCCGACCATCTCGCGGATGCCACGGCGGCCCTCGAGGCCGAGGGGCTGTCGGACGCTGCGGCGGCACGCGCAGCGCTCGACCGCCTGGGGTCGCCCGAGGACCTCGCCGACGCGCTGACGCCGGCGCGGCGCACGCCGCGCCGGCTGCTGGCTGCCGCCGGGGCCGGGACCTGGGCCCTGGCGACCGGCGGCCTGTACGGGCTCCTCGTCGGGCTTGCCGTCATGGCGGTCGCGGAGCTCGCGCTCCTCGCCGTGATCGGCCTGGGATCCGCGCTGCTCGGCCACCCGGGGCAGCTGTTCACGGACCTGGGCTGGAACTCCGCGCTGACGCTGCTCGGGCTCGGCGTCGCCGTCTACGTGGCGGGGCGGCGGCTGACGCCGGTCCTGGCGCGGCGGGCCGGATACCGTGTGGCCACCGTGCGCCGCCTGATCGCGCCGACCGGCGGGGTCGCCCTGGCCGCCTACGCCCTGGTCGGCTGGTCGGGGGCGCTGAACTGGCCGGCCGTGGTGGCCCTGCTGTCGCTGCCCGCCTGGTGGGCGGCGGGCGCCTGGCAGGGCCGGGATCTCGAGATCTCCGGCCGTCGCCGGGTCGTGCTCGGGCTCGGCGGCGTGCTCGTCGTCGCGCTCTCGGTGCTGCTCGTCCTTGCGACTCCCGGCATGGGCGTCGTCTCGTCAGGCGGGGTGTCCACCGCCGCTCCCGACCTCGCGTCGTACGACCGCATCGCGGCGCCGGCACCCGACGCCATCACGGCCGGGAGCGACGCGTCGGGTTCCGGGGGTCCGATCGCCGGCGACCCGCGCACGTGGGTCGCGGTCATCCTGCGCGACCCGGCCGCGCTGGCCGGCTGGCACGACCTGCGCATCGAGGCCTGGCACGGCGTGGGTGTCGGCGGCCGCGGGGGAGGACCGGCGGTCGTGGATCCGGCGGCGCGCGGTCCGTTCGCGCTGGGGGCTGTCGGGGTGGGCCCGCCGCCGGTCTCGCCCGATGGGGGGTTCCGCTTCCCGCCGCCGGATCCCGGCGCCCCGGCGGCGCAGTGGTGGCCGGCGGGCTCGGTCATGCTGAGCGGCGCGCTGTGGGTGGACCGCGAGCCCGGACTGGTGTGGGCGCTGGTGGCGATCACCGGGATCGCGCCCGACGGACGGCGCCATTTCGTGACCGGGCCCGACCCGATCCAGACCGTCTTCCGTGGCACCGCCTGGGACTGGTTCGGGGCCCTCGGCAAGGGACGCTGAGGAGGGCCGCTCCGGCCGGTCCAGGCGTTGCGGGTCACCAGCACTTGACGCGTGCGGCTCGCGTGGCACAGTGCACGGACAGGGGTCCGATGGAGGGTGTCGTGTCCGATCGGTTCGCCCGTGCCGGCATCGCGCTCGTCGCGGCCGCCGGGATCCTCGTCCTCGCCGGCTGGCTCGACGGGCAGGTGTTCGTGGAGATCCGCCGCCAGGAGGCCGCCTCGTTCGACCCGGGCCAGCTGGCCTGGACGCTGCCCGTCGGGTACCTCGCGGTGGCGGCCGGGGTGCTCGCGGTCACTGGCCTTGCTCTGTGGTCGAGGAGCCTGCTCGTGGGCGTCGCGTACACGCTCGTCGGCACGTTCTTCGCCTTTCTCTTCACGATCGTCTGGCAGTTCAGCGCGGCGATCAACGGGGCCCCGCCGGTGCTGCCGCGTCCGGTCGCGCAGCTGGTCGGCAATCTCGACGCGTGGGGCGCTCAGGGTCCGCTGAACGCCTGGTCCGTCATCGGGGCCGGCATGCTCCTCGCCGGCCTGGCGACGATCTCGCGCGTCGTCCGACGGCGCGCCGCCAGGCGACGGTCTGGAGCCCCTGCGCCCGAGGGTCGACTCCTCGGCACCGTCAGCGGACAGGCGGCCGTGACGCCGAGGTCCACGGAGCCGAAGCGCGCATGAGCGGTGCTGAGCCTCCTCCCGACGGCCCCCAGCTGCCGGTGGAGGCCCTGGGCCCCCGGCTGCCCATTCCCGACTGGCTCGAGCTTCGGCCGCTCGGATGGCTGTTCGTGGTCGGCGCCGCGTGCGTGATCGTGGCGCGCCTGGACCGGCTCGTCGGGACCTCGCCCGCGACCACCGTGCTGTCTGCAAGTCCGCAGGCGATCGCAGCCGCGCTCGTCGCGCTGCTGCCGGCGGCCCTGCTCCTCCGCGTGCCCGACGCGCCCACCGGCCGGCGGCCCCTCTTCGTCGGTCTCGCCGCGACGGCGCTGACCGAGTGGGTGCAGGCCGCCGTCTTCGCCTGGTCGTCGCCCCTGCTGCCCTCCACGCCGTCGGTGTGGACGGTGCTGTCCGACGTGCAGGTGCCGCTGGGGGTCCTGGCGTCGCTCCTGATCGCCCTTGGGCTCCTGCGGCTCCGCCCGGGCGGAGCCACGCGGCCCTGGCTGCTCGTGGTCATCGTCGGGCTCGAAGTTGGGTTCCTGGGGCTGCAGTTCGGGCTGGTCGCCACCTGGGCCCACCCGTCGTTCGACCTCGTCGCCTTGGGCCCGGACGTCCTCCTGACCGCGGCAGGCGGCGTCGCGACCTGGGTGCCCGTCAGCGCCTGGCTCGATCGCGACACACCGCGCGCGTTCTGGGGCCTGCTCGCCCTGGGATTCCCGCTCGGCCTCGTGGCGAGCGTGGTCGGGCTCACCCAGACGGTCGCCATGATGTCCGCCCCGTCGATGGGGCTCTCGTCGGACGCACTCTTCCTCGTCGCGACCGCGCTGGGCGCCCTCATCGGTGCCGTCGTGTCGCTCCTGGCGATCGTGGCCTACGCGCGCGAGACGCCGCTGCCCGGGAGCCCGTCCCAGCCGTCCTGACACGTCCGCCACGTTGGTCGCCCATGCTGCCCGGAGCCACGGGGCCCTCTCGCGGCGCGACTCCTGCACCCACGTCAGGCGCCGACGCCATCGGACCGCAGGCGCTGATCCCGGCGAGTTGACCGTGCGGTCAGCGCCTGGCCCGCGATCGAGCGCGGAACCGCGCTGGCCCGCGGCGCGTCGAACGCTCACATGCCGATGGTCCATGCCCCTGCCAGCCGACGCCCGCGCCTTGCCGTTCCGCGTACCCGGCGCGGGCGCGCGGTGGTGCTCCTGGCCCTCGCAGTCGCCGGGGCCGCGCTCGTCGGGACGGGCACCATCGGCGGAGGGCCCGCGGCGTCGCCCGGTCCCGTGTCCGTCCTGGGCGCGGCGCAGCTGCGCGCGGCGATCATCGCCCAACAGGCCGGGACCCTCGCACCGCAGGATGTGATCGCGGGCGTCGCGATCGACCCCTCACGGCGCACGCCACCCCTCGACCGGGAGTGCGTCCCGCTCGGGCACTGCACGGTGATCGGGACCCTCGCGGGGTTCGCCGATCCGGCGGGGACGGTGACGATCCGGCAGCAGGACCAGGTGCTGCCGCCGCCCACCGACGCGGCCGATCTGCAGGCGCCCGTGGCCGTGCGCCTCTCCGGCGCCGGGCCCATCGAGTTCCTGGGCCACGTGCACCTCACCCCCGACGGGCTGGCCTTCGGGGTCCCGGCTGCCCGGGCGGCCACGGCCAGCGCCACGGCCGGCCAGGTGATCGCCGCCACGGGCTGGCTGGTGGGGGTCGGCGTCGGCTTCTCCTGCGGCCCGGTGCCGCCGCCCGGACCGCCAGTGCCCGCCCCGTTCGCCTGCGGGGTCCCCGAGTTCCTCACCGCCCGGCCGGCGAAGCCCGTCAGCGGCTTCGGGAGCAGCTTCGAGATGACGGCACCGGCGGGGAGCGTGGCGGTGCAGCGGGGCGCTTACGACGCATACGCGCCGCAGCCTGGCTTCGACGGCGTCAACGACGTCCCGCGTCTGGCGACCTACCTGCTGCGCATGGTGGTCGACGATGCATCGAACTGCCCGGGCTGCCGGGGCTGGCTCCTGGTGGGCCGGCTCGACGCGACGCCCACGCGGGCGACACCGGCACCCAGCGGATACCAGCCCGTGGTGCGCTCGCCCGGGGAGCTGGCCGTGCTCCTGACGGCGGACCGTGCGGGCCTCGTCGGGCACGTCGTCTTCGTAGACGGGCAGATCCTGCCCGGGCGCGCGCCCGGGTGCACCGACCCCGGGCCCTGCAGCCTCGGCGTGCTGCAGGGGACGCAGGAGGGCGTGGTGGCCACCCCCTACACGGTCTCGCTACTGCTCCCCGACACCGACTTCCCGACCCACGACGTGCTGGCCCTGGTGGTGCGGTCCGGCGGGCTCGAGTACCTCGGGTTCGGCGGGATGATCCTCCCGCTCGCCGAGATGGCCGACCCCGAGGTCCTGAACGGCCGCGGCCCGGGCGTCCACGTCGTCACCGCATGGCTGGTTGGGGAGGGACCGGTGCCCTGCGCCTCGTCGGCGTTCCCGGCGCCGCCGGACACGCCATTCGACACCTGCGGCGGTTCCTGGCTCACGCCGGAGGCGGATCAGCCAGTGCAGCGGAACGGAGGTGGCTTCTCGATCGTGCCGCCCGCGGGCGCCATCCGCGTGCAGCCCGCGGCGTACGCGGAGTTCGCCCCCGATCCGGCCTCGGAGCCCGACGGCACCGGTCTCGTGCCGCGCCAGGGCACGTATCTTGTGCGCATGGTGCCCGACCCCCGTCCCGGCGCCCAGCCGGCCTCGGGCTGGCAGATCGTCGTGCGGCTCGCGCCGTGAGCACGACATCGATGGTTGCTCGGGCGGGGTCGCGGGCGAGTGCCCCGGGCTACGCCGTCGCCCTGCTCGCGTCGCTGCTCCTCGCCGCCTGCGGCGGCCCGGCGCCGTCGGCGACCATCCGGCCGGCGACGGCGAGCCCTGCGGCGCCCGCGCCCACCTCGTCGAGCCCGACGAGTGCGAGGCCCTCGTCCTCGCCGACGTCGATCGCGAGCACCCCGCCTGTTCCGTCGAATGCGTCACTGTCCGCGAACCAGGTCGGCATCACCGTGACCTCGGCGCTCGGACGCACGACGAGCGGGCTGTTCAGCCGGTCCACGAAGGTGCCCGCGCTCGGCCAGGCGGTGACCTGGCGGTTCGACGGGGGACCGGACCTCGCGGGCCGGACGATGCGGATCCAGTCCCTCACGGCGCTCCGCCCCACCACCTGGACGACGATCGCGACGGTGACCGCCGACGCGAGCGGCATCGCGACGTACACCGCTGCGTTCGATCGCCCGACCTTCCTCTCGCTGCGCGCGCTCGTACCCTCCGGGGACGGAGCCGCGGGCGGTTCGTCCGACGGCCTGCAGGCCAGCTGGCGCGGGACCGGGGCGTGCCCGGAGGTCGTCATGACGCCCGGGCCGGTGAC
>JAJYDP010000094.1 GCA_021777365.1 Chloroflexota bacterium
CGATGCGCACCTCGGCGTTGTTGATCGCGACGGTCCGGGGCGCGGTCACCGTCCTGTACACGGTCGGAAGGACCGCGTTGGGGGTGTTGCAGGTGACGTCGCCGTCGGGATGGATGGTCCACACGATGACGGGAGGCCCGAACGGCCGTTCCGGCGGAGGCGCCCCGAAGCCGGCAGTCTGGGGCGGCGGCTCGCGGCTGATCTGTGAGAGCGACATGGCGAGCCGCCCGTCGATCTGTGCGGTCAGGGTGCGGGTGACGATCAGCACCACGGCAGCGGCGATGACGAGATACGCCACGCCGACCACGGCCGCGGCGGAGAGGGCCACGCGGACCGACGTGGCCCGGACGTCCTGCCCACGCCGGCCGTCGTGACGGCCGCCTCCGCTCACGTCGGCTCCAGGCGGTAGCCCGCGCCGCGGACGGTGACGATCCGCACGCCCGCGGCCGGCAGCTTCGCGCGCAGGCGGCTCAGCTGGACGTCGATGGCGTTGGACCCGAGCGGGTCGGTCTCGTCGCGCCACGCGTGCTCCGCGATCGCCTTGCGGTCCACGACCGCGGGCGAACGGCGCATCAGCAACTCGAGGATGTTGTACTCGGTGGCGGTCAGGTTGAGCGGCCGCCCCACGACGGTGATCTCGCGGCGCACTGGATCGAGCGCGAGGGCGCCGCGCTCCACGATCGGGCCGTCCACGCCTCGCGGGCGCCGCTGGAGCGCCCGGATTCGCGCGAGCAGCTCCCCGAAGTCGAAGGGTTTCACCAGGTAGTCGTCCGCGCCAGCGTCCAGTCCCTGGACCCGGTCGGGCGGCGCGTCGCGTGCCGTGAGCATGAGGAGCGCGGTGGGGCGGTCGTTGCGGCGCGCCCACGCGACCACGTCGATCCCGGGCGCGCCAGGCATGCGCCAGTCGATGACGGCCACGTCGTACTCGTAGAACTTGAGCTGCAGGATGGCGTCGTCGCCCCGCTCCACGGCGTCCACCTGGTATCCCTGGTCCTGCAGCCCCTCGATCAGGACGTCGCGCAGCCCGGGGTCGTCCTCGGCCACCAGGATCCGCATGGCTTCAGGGCCTCCGGGGGACGCCGGCTGGTGCGGCTCGGTGGCGAGGGTCGGGTTCGGCATGCATCGCATCCCATTATCTGCGCGGTGGTCGGGCGGCCGATGGGGTGGCGTGCGGGAGTGACAGCTCTGGTCGGCGGAGGGCCGTCGGCTCCGCAGCCGGCTTCCCGGCAGGCTTCCCGGCCGGGGTCACCGCGGGGGTTGCCGCGGGCATCCCTTCCGGCACCGCAACCAGCGGCGCCTTCGCGACCGCGGAGGCGCACCGGGCGGCCGGGACAGTCGGCCCGGTCCCCGACGGGAGACCCAGCTGGTCCAGCATCACTCGTTCCCCATGGGCGGCACCTGCGGAGTCTCGACCCGCCTGCCTTTCGGAACGGTTACGGCGAATCGCCGCCGCCCATTGACGTGTCATCTCGCGCCCGGACGGCGGGGTGCCGGCGCGAAGGCCCCGGCGGTAACGGCGACGGCACCGGCTCCAGGAGGGGGGCGGCGGTGACGGCGTATCGGTAGTGGCGTTGCGCGACGGCCTTTGCCGCGGCTGCACCGTCAGAGTGCCCCGTCCGACCGGGGCCGGCTGCAGAGGCGTGCCCTCGGGGCACGACAGCGCGGCGTCGCGTGTGCGTGCGGTGGCGCAATCGCACGGTCGAGTGTCTCAGCCTGGAGGCCGGGACGGCGGTCGTGGCGAAGCGGCACGCACAGGAGGCGGCCCGGCAACACTCCTACCGATACGCTGAGCCCCGGCGGGCGACGGGGCCTGGCGGGCGACGGACCCTGGTGGGCGACGGGGCCTGGCGGCGGCTGACGCGTCTACGACTCCCGCCAGTGCTCTTCGAACACGATCTGCTCACGCGGGAGTCGCGCCTGTCCAGGCACCGACTTGGGCCGGCGCGCCGCCTCGGTCGGGTGACCGACGGAGACGATCGTCCGCACGAACCAGTCGGCCGGCAGTCCGAGGATCTCGCGGACCGCGTCCCGCACGTCGGCGCGGATCCAGGAGATCCCTGCGCCGAGTTCGAGCATCGAGGCAGCGATGAGCACCCGTTCCGCGGCTCGCCCATCGTCGAAGGCATGGGAGATCGCCCGGTCACGGTCTGCCGGAAGCGCGATCGCGATCGCGGTGGCCGCGGTCAGGAGGGGACGGGTCTGCGGCTGCCCGGCCTCCGCGACCCGTTGCAGGGTCTCCCGACTGCGGATCACGATGAAGCGCCACGGCTGCTGGTTGCTGCTGCTGCCCGACCAGCGCGCGACCTCGGTGATCGCCTCGAGCGCGGCCGGGTCAAGGGGCTCGTCGGTAAACTCGCGGTACTGCCGGGTGCGGATCAGTGGACGCACCCGGTCGGCGGGGGAGGCTGGCGGGTTGTCAGGGGTGTTGAACGTCGGCTCGGTCATGGCTTCACGCTAGCAGGCACCACAATCCGAGCCGGACCGCCGCGGGCCAGGGACCGTGGTTGGGGGTCTGCCCGGCGCGACACGGCATGGCCCGGGCCCGGCACGGGGTCTGCCGGAGGAAACACGGCACCGCCCGGGTCCGGCACGGGGTCTGCCGGAGGCGACAAGGCTGTGCCCGGACCCGGCACGGGGTCTGCCGGGCGCAGCGGGTGTACCGTCCCGGGCGATGGACCCGCCACTCACGCGACGCTCCTGGCTCGGGCATCTCCGCCGGCGAGTTGCGGTGCGCACGATCCTCGCGGTGGGGGCGAGCGCGGCCCTGCTGCTCGCCGGGATCCTGGTCGCGTCTGGCACACCGGGTCAGCAGCCGCTCGGCGGCGGCACCGGCCGCCTGGCGTCGGTCCCATCGCCGGCCACCGCGCCGTCGGTGGCGCTCGGCGAACCCGGAGGCACAAGCCCAGCAGGCACAAGCCCGGCAGGCACGGTCGCCCCGGGCACGAGCCCACCAGGCGCGAGCCCCGCGATCGCGATCGCCGCGGCCCCGTCGTCCGCATCAGGCACCGCGGCCGCCTCACCGCCGGGCACACCGTCGTCCGGCGGGACGCCGCTCCCACCCCCCTCGTCCGGGCCAGTCCCCGCCGGATCGTTCGCCCAGTACAACCTCCCGGCGCCGTGGGTCGGCGGCACGTCGCCCTGGGCGAACGTGTGGGTTTACACGCCGGCCGGGTACCGGACATCATCGCCAGCGCGCTACCCCGTCCTCTACGAGGTGCCGTGGGGAGGGGACGGCTGGGAGAGCGGGATCCACGTCCGCGAGCTCCTCGACACGCTGATCGCGGACGGCACTCTGCCGCCGTCGCTCATGGTGTTCGTGAATCAGGCCCGCGGCCCGTACCGGCCGAGCGAGTGCGCCAACTCGTCGGACGGGCGTGAGCGCTTCGACACGTACGTGGCCCAGACGGTGGTCCCCTGGGTGGACGCCCACTTCCGTACCCTGCGCATGTCCCTCGCGCGCACGCTGGTCGGCTTCTCGCAGGGCGGATACTGCGCGCCCACCCTCCTGTTCCACCATCCCGACCTGTTCGCGAACGCCGTCTCGTTCAGCGGCTACTTCGTGGCCGGTGTCTGGAGCCCGGACACGAGGCTGGCCTACCTGCCGTTCGGAGGCAACGCGACGCTGATCGCGAACGATTCACCGGACGTCCTGGCCGGGCGGCTGCCCTCCGCGGTCCGGGCCCGTCTCTTCCTGGTCCTGGTGGGCACACCGGGCGAAGCCTTCTATGGACCGCAGCTCCAGTCGTTCTCGGGAGCGCTGGCCGGCGCTGGGTGCCAGTTCGTGATCCTGGACAGCAACGTCGGCCACTCGTGGCGCCAGGTCCGGGTCATGTTCGGGGCGGCCCTGGCGGCCGTCACGCAGCACCAGGCGCAGGCGGGTCTCGTCACGCCGCGCGGTTGAGCGGCGATCCAACCGATGTGGCCAGGGCGCAACCACGCGCGCGCCGGCATCCTGACCCGGGCGGGCACGCTCTTCGACCTGGCGCCGATCACGCTCTTCGATCTGGCGCCGATCAGGCTGCCCGCAGGCGCGCGAGCCACGCGTACACGTTCCCGGACGGCAGCAGCGTCTCGAGCGTCTCGCCGTCGATGGCATCCACCGACCAGCCCTCCCGGAACGCCTGCCGCAGCGCGCCACGCCGCACGCGCTCGGGCCCGTACCCGAACGGGTTCCGGTCGCTCCAGCAGAGCAGGAAGCACCGCCCGCCCGGCTCGATCGCGGCCCGCAGGCTCGCCGCGTAGGCGGCCCGGTCGGCGGGCTGCAGCGTGTGGAACAGGCCCACGTCCAGGATCGTGTCGAACAATCGACCGAGCTCGGCAACGAGCTCGCCCAGCCGCAGCGCGTTCCACTCGAGGAACGTGGCCGCGCCCGGCCCGATCCCGCGCGTGGCAGCCTTCGCCCGCGCCCTGGCGATCGCGGCGGCCGCGAAGTCGATCCCCACGACCTCGTGGCCCCGACCGGCGAGGTAGAGCGCCGTCTCGCCGGTCCCGCAGCCCGCGTCGAGCACCGCGCCAGCGATCAGCCCGGCCTCGGCCAGGCGCACCACGGCGCCCTGGGGCCGGCCGATGTCCCAGGTCGGCGTGCCCTCGTACGCGGTCTCGAACGCCTTCGCGGTCTTGCCCTCCCCGCGGGACGATCCCATCGGCGAACCGCGCCGCAGCTTCGCGTGCTGCAGACCACCGGCGGGCGCCCTCCGGGCTGGAGTATGCCCCGTCGCGCCCGGCACAGGCCATCCCGGCCGGGCATCAGCGGCGGGCGCCCGTCGCGCCCGGCACAGGCCCTCCGGGCCGGGCATCAGCGGCGGACGCCCCGTCCGGCAAGCCGGCGCGCCCATCCCGGCCCAGCCGGCGCGCCCCTCCCGGCCGAGCCGGCGCCTCGGGCTGCATGGCGTCGGATCAGACGGCTTCGGCCAGCGGCTCCACGAACTGGCTGTTGTACAGCTCCGCGTAGAAGCCCTGGCGCGCCAGCAGCTGCTCGTGCGTGCCCTGCTCCACGATCTGGCCGTGGTTCATGACCAGGATCTCATCCGCGTCGCGGATCGTCGAAAGCCGGTGCGCGATCACGAACGCGGTCCGGCCCTGCATCAGCCGGGTCATGGCCCGCTGGACCAGCACCTCGGTGCGCGTGTCGACCGAGCTGGTGGCCTCGTCGAGGATCAGGACCGGCGGGTCGGCCAGGAACGCGCGCGCGATCGTGAGGAGCTGCCGCTGGCCCTGCGACACGTTCGCGGCCTCGTCGTCGATGACGGTGTCGTAGCCGTGCGCCAGAGTGCGCACGAAGTGGTCGACGTGGGCCGCGCGGGCGGCCTCCAGGATCTCCTCCTCGGTCGCGTCCTCGCGCCCGTACGCGATGTTCTCGCGGATGGTGCCGCCGAACAGCCACGTGTCCTGGAGAACCATGCCGAACGTGCTCCGCAGGTTGTCCCTGCTCATCTCGCGGACATCGATGCCGTCCACCGTGATCCGGCCGTCATCGACGTCGTAGAAGCGCATCAGCAGGTTGACCAGGGTGGTCTTGCCCGCGCCCGTGGGGCCCACGATGGCCACCGTCTCGCCCGGCTCGACGGCCACGTTCAGGTCATCGATGAGCGGCGTCTGGCGCTCGTAGCGGAACGCCACGTCCTCGAAGACCACGCGCCCGACCGCCTCCCGCAGGATGCTGGGCTGGGCCGCGTCGGGCACTTCCTCGGGCTCGTCGAGCAGCTCGAAGACGCGTTCCGCGGAGGCCATCGTGGACTGCAGCACGTTCATGATGCTGGCCACCTGGGTGATCGGCATGGTGAACATGCGCGAGTACTGGATGAACGCCTGCACGTCGCCGAGCGTCATGCGGCCGGAAGCCACCTGCACGCCGCCGATCACCGCGATGGCCACGTAGTTGAGGTTGCTGACGAAGTTCATCGTCGGCTGGATGATCCCCGAGATGAACTGTGCCCTGAAGCTCGCCTGGTAGAGCGACTCGTTCTCGGCGTCGAAGCGGCGGATCGCGTCCTCGCGGTGCCCGAACACCTGGACGATGGCGTGGCCAGTGTGGGTCTCCTCCACGCGGCCCGTGATGGCGCCCGTGCGCTCCCACTGGAGGCCGAACTGCGTCTGCGAGCGCCTCGCGATGAGCGCGGTCGTCACGCCGGCCACGGGCAGGACGAGCAGCGAGAAGAGCGCCAGCAGGGGACTGATCGTAAGCATCATCACCAGCACGCCGATGACGGTGAAGACCGACGTGAGGATCTGCGTCAGGCTCTGCTGCAGCGTAGTGGAGATGTTGTCGATGTCGTTGGTCACGCGGCTCAGCGTGTCGCCGTGGGCGTGGCTGTCGAAGTAGCGCAGGGGAAGACGGCCGAGCTTCTCGTCGACCTGGCGCCGCAGCCGGTAGACGGTGCGCTGGGAGACGCCGGCCATGATGTAGTACGTTGCCCACTGGAAGAGCGAGCTGAAGACGTAGATCGCCGCCACCACCGCGAGGATGGCGCCCACCGCGCCGAAGTCCACGCCGACGCCGACCGACACGTGCATGCCCGAGAGCATGTCCGCGATCTGGCCCTGGCCCTGCGCGCGCAGGGCCTGCTCCACCTGCGCCTGCGAGGTGCCGGCGGGGAAGTGCTGGCCGAGGTACTTGCCCAGCACTCCCTGGAACAGCAGGTCGGTGGCGTTGGCCAGGATCCTGGGCGCGAGGACCTGGAAGATCACGCCGACGATCGCGAACACGATGACGATCGCGATCCAGGGTCGCTCCGGGCGCAGTTCTCCGACCAGCCGGCGCAGTGCTCCCCGGAGGTCTTTGGGCTTGCCACCCGGCATCATCATGCCGTGACCGCCCGGCCCGAAGCCGCCGCCCATGGGCCCCCGCTGTCCGGGACCGCCGAGGCCCGGACCGAGCGGGCCGCGCGCTGCGCCGCCGGCGCTGCCGGCTGGCCGCAGCATGCCGCTCATGCGACTTCCTCCCGGGTCAGCTGCGAGTAGACGATCTCGCGATACGTCTCGCAGGTCTCCATCAGTTCCTCGTGGGTGCCGATGCCGGCGATCGCGCCACTGTCCAGCACCACGATCTGGTCGGCATGCATGATCGTGCCCACCCGCTGGGACACGATGAAGACGGTTGCCCCGCGGGTCTCGGGCTGCA
This sequence comes from Chloroflexota bacterium, assembly GCA_021777365.1. The sequence goes on from JAJYDP010000094.1 coordinate 7,121, forward strand.
GGGCCATGCGCAGGTTCAGGTCGGTCTTGAAGTCCAGCGCGGAGAAACTCTCGTCGAAGATGTAGATGCGGGGGCGCTTGACGATCGCGCGCGCGATGGCCAGGCGCTGGCGCTGGCCGCCAGACACGTTGGTGCCGCCCTGGTCGATCGGGGCGGCCAGCTCTCCCGGCATCTCGACCACGAAGTCGCGGGCCTGGGCGACCGTGAGCGCCCGCCACAGGTCCTCGTCGGTGGCGTTCTCGTTGCCGTAGCGCAGGTTGCTCGCCACGGTGCCACTGAACAGGAACGCGCGTTGCGGCACCAGGCCCATGAGGCGCCAGAGGTCCTCCTGGCGGATGTCCCGCACGTCCACCCCGTCGATCAGGACGCTCCCGCCGGTCGCGTCGTAGAAGCGCGGCAGCAGGTTGATCAGCGTGGACTTGCCGCTGCCCGTGCTGCCCACGAGTGCCGTGGTGGTACCGGGCCGGGCGACGAACGAGATGTCGCCCAGGACCGCGTCCTCCGCGCCCGGGTAGCGGAACTCGACATTGCGGAACTCGACCACCCCCATGGCGGTCGCCACGGGCGCCGGCTCGGTCGGATCGTGGAGGCTGATGTCCGTGTCGAGCACCTGGGCGATCCGTTCGGCGGAGGCGGCGGCGCGGGGCACCATCACGAACATGACCGTCGCCATCATCACCGAGAAGAGGATCTGCATGACGTACTGGAGGAAGGCCATCAGGTTGCCGATCGGCATGTCGCCGTTGTTGATGCGCTGCCCGCCGAACCACATGATGGCCACGCTCGAGAGGTTCATGATCAGGAAGAGCGAGGGGATCATCAGCGCGAAGAGCCGCTGGACGCGCAGCGTGGTGTTGGTCAGGTCGGCGTTGGCATCGTCGAAGCGGTGCTCCTCGTGCTCGGTGCGCACGAAGGCGCGGATCACGCGCACGCCCTCGAGGTATTCGCGCATGACGCGGTTGATGCGGTCGATCTTGGCCTGCATCACCCGGAACAGCGGCAGGGCCCGTGACACCAGGCCGCCCAGCACCAGGGCCATGAGCGGCACGATGATGACGAGGACGCTGGACAGCGGCACATCCTCGCGGAGGGCCATGATCACGCCGCCGACGGCCATGATGGGCGCCAGGATCATGACGGTCAGCGCCATCACGATCACCATCTGCACCTGCTGGACGTCGTTGGTATTGCGGGTGATCAGCGACGGCGTGCCGAAGACATTCGTCTCCACCTGCGAGAACGCAAGCACCTTGCGGAACACGGCGCCGCGGACGTCGCGCCCGAATGCCATCGCCGTCCGCGAGGCGAAGTAGATGGCGACGACCGAGCAAACCCCGAGCAGCAGCGTCACTCCGAGCATCAGCCCCCCGGTGTGCGTGATGTAGCCCGTATCGCCCCTGGCCACGCCGTTGTCGATGATGTCGGCGTAGAGGTTGGGGAGGTACAGGTTGGCGACCGCCTGGACGGTCAGCAGCGCGACCACCAGCAGCAGCGACCGCCAGTAGGGCCGGAGGAACCTGGTCAGGAGTCTGGTGGTCATCGGTCGGAGTCCCTGCTCTCCACGGTGCGTGGCTCTGGAGCGCCGCCTGCGGGTCCGCAGTCGGACGCCGTGTCCGGGCCTTGCGCGGCACCCGGCCCCTCCGGACCGACCAGGCGCTGCCTGGCGGCCCTGATCGCGCGGATGCCCTTGAGGAAGCCGGCCAGCTCCTCCTCCGTCAGCTCGCCGAGCATGCGGGCGAGGTGCTCCCGCCGGTGAGCCGCGAGGTCGCGGAAGATGCCGGTACCCAGCTCCGTCAGGTGCACGGCCACCACACGCCGGTCGTCGGTGGCGTGCCGTCGTTCGACCAGTCCGCGGTGCTCCATGCGGTCCACGATGCCGGTCGCGCTCGCCACCGACACGTCAAGCTCGTCGGCCAGGCGGCTCATGGGCAGCGTGCCCTCGGCTTCGAGGACGGCCACCACATTGAGCTGGATGAGGCTGAGGGCGCCGCGGTGCCAGTTGCGGAACATGCCGGCGCGGTCGCGTGGCGGCCAGGCCGTCAGCTCGTCGAGCAGCTCGTCGCTGACCGGCCGGGGTGTGCCGGCCGGACCTGTGTCGGGGGCTCCGGCCTGGTCGGCCGGCGGAGCGTCTGCCGCCCGCGCAGTCTGGCCGGCCCGTGGAGCGGCCGGCGGAGCGTCTGCCGCCCGCGCAGTCTGGCCGGCCCGTGGAGCGGCCGGCGGAGCGTCTTCGGCCGGCGCGGCCTCACCGGGGTCTGTGCTTCGATCTTCTGTGACATTCAACGTCATGCTGAATGTATATCCGATGTGGCGAGATTGCGCAAACACCCCGCCTGGGCGCCTGGGTGAGAGCCCGAGCTGATGGGGCACGGCCGGAGCCGGGGAGCGACGATGGCTGCCGGGCGCGGCACGCGGAGGGGTCCGAGCATGCGGCGGGGAACGACGGGCGTCCGGGCGGCGTGTCACCCTTGCGCCAGGCGGCCTGGACGTTCCCGCCGGAGCACGCGATGTGCGGGGCCGGCGCCATCCACCCGCCGAGCGGAGGACCACCATGGAGCCACCGGACTTCGACCTGTCGGGCCAGGTAGCGCTGGTCACCGGCGCCAGCCGGGGGATCGGCCGGGACATCGCGCTGACGCTCACCGCGTGCGGCGCCCACGTGCTGGCGGGCGTCCGCGACCTCGCAGCGTTCGAGGGTGCAGACGCCGCGGCGCACGGCATCTCGGCGACCGGTGCACCCGATGCGCACGGGCGGATCGAGCCGCTGGTGCTCGACGTCCGCGATGTGGACGGCACCCGCGTGAGCGTCGACGCGGCGGTCTCCCGGCTGGGGCGCATCGACATCCTGGTCAACAACGCCGGCCTGGGCGCGAACCACGACGCGATCGACGTCACCGAGGCCGACTGGGACGAGATGATGGCGGTCAACCTGCGGGGGCTCTTCTTCACCTCCCAGTCGGTGGCCCGCCACATGCTCGAGCGGGGCTACGGGCGGATCGTCAACATCGGGTCGCAGGCAGGCATCGTGGGCATCCGTCGCCACGCCGTCTACTCGGCGAGCAAGGGCGGCGTGCACATGCTGACGAAGGTGCTCGCGCTCGAGTGGTCCGCGTCGGGCGTCACCGTGAACGCCATCGCCCCTACCTGGATATACACGCCCGGCACCGCCGAGCGCCTGGACGATCCGGCGTTCCTGGCCGACGTCCTGGCCCGCATCCCGCTGGGCCGCGTGGGCACCACGGCAGACGTGGCCGCGGCCGTGGTGTTCCTCGCGTCGCGCGCGGCGGCCCTCGTGACCGGAGCGATCCTGCCGCTCGACGGAGGGTGGACGGCGCAGTAGGGATGGCGCTGAGCCGGAACCGTCGACCGGTTCGCGCCGAGCGACCCTCGCGCGGAGCGGCAAGCCGCCCCGGCAAACCTGCGGTTCTTGCACCGGAGGAACGCTATCCGACGCCGGGCCGGTGTTACCTGCAGAACTTGCACCCGGGGGACCGTATGTCGCACCTGGCCGTGCCGGGACCCCGGGTGAGCGGTCTCCGGCGGCGATTCGGGCCCGACCCGAACGGGGCGCCAGGAGGCGGTACGGCTCGGGTCGCGGGAGATGGCTCGCATCCTGACCGCAGGACCCCACGTACGTTTCCGGTGGTGCAAGTTCCGCAGGTTCGTCTGGCGCGGGAACCGCCATGGACGCCTGTCGAGGCTCGTGGCGTCGGGCCGGCCGTACCGGGGACACAGTCGCCCGTGACCGGGAGACCGCCCCGTGTGCCCCCGCCCCGTGTGTCCCCGCCGGCAGGCTACGTGGCTGCGGGCACCGATGTCCGGCCCGCCGAACGCTCGAGGAGCCAGTAGATCGCACCTGCCACCACGAACCCCACCACGTACGTCACGTCGGCGCCGCCCAGCGCATTGGCGGCGGGACCCACGTACAGCGTCTGGTTGAAGAACGGGATCGAGACCACGAACCCCACGACGAGGGCCACCAGCGCGTTCCGCCCCGACGGCAGCCCCCCGAAGTCCACCACGCGCCGCACGTCGAAGCGGCCTCCCCGCAGCCGCCAGTCGACCAGCACGATCGCCGCCCACGGGCCGATCCAGTACGTGATCAGCAGCAGGTAATTCTCGAACGTCGACGCGAAGTTGCCGTAGTACAGGTACAGCGTCGCCGCGAAGCTGAGCACGCCGACCACCGCGGCCGACATGGGGCGCCAGATGCGGACGCCGGCCGCCAGCAGCGAGAGTGAGCCGGTGTAGTCGTTCATCGCGTTGACCGCGACCGTGCCGAGGAAGATCGCGACCATCGCGAGCGCCCCGATGACGCCTCCGCCGACGATCGAGTTGATCTGGTGGGTGGCGTCCGCGGTCGAGTTGCCCAGCGCGTTGGTGACCGCCAGGCCGAGCGCCTCGAGCCACGCCGCGGAGAGCCCCAGGCCGAGGAACGTCCAGAGGAACACGCGGGATGCCGGGGCGTTGCTGGGCAGGTAGCGCGTGTAATCGGACGCGTAGAGCGCCCAGGCGAGGTTGAAGCTGCCCGCGATCGTGGTCATCAGCACGAACGTCCCGAGCGACGCACCCGACCCGTCGGCCAGGGCGAAGTCCATCTTCGGCGCGGCCGCGACGGTGACCACCGCGAAGAGCACGAAGAGGCCGATCGCGGCCCACTTCTCGAAGGTGT
>JAJYDP010000095.1 GCA_021777365.1 Chloroflexota bacterium
ACCTCGCCCTGCAGCCGCTGACGAATGCGCAGGCCGCCGACCTCCTGGAGGTCATCGAGGACCGCGCCGGGCGCCGCGCCACCATCGTTATAGCCAGCCAGCTCCCCGTGGCCCACTGGCACGAGGCGCTGGGCGAGCCGACGCTCGCCGATGCGATCCTCGATCGTCTGGTCCACAGCGCCCATCGCCTCGAGTTGCGCGGCGACTCGATGCGCCGTCCGAGGCCCGGGCGCGCCGGCCTGCCCGTGGGTCCCCGGATTGAGCTCGTCCGGAATGCTCTTGCACCCGATCCTCGCTCGCCCCGCGGCGCCCATCCGCGCCTTCGGTGGCGCGGTCCAACGGACGCTCGCCGATCTTCGCGTCGCCATCGTCGGTTGCGGAGGCACCGGATCGTCCGTCGCCGAGCAGCTGGTTCGCCTCGGCGTCCGCGATCTCGTCCTCGTCGATCCGGATCGACTCGCGGTGAGCAACCTTACCCGGGTCTACGGATCCGGACCTGACGATGTTGGCGAGCTGAAGGTTGACATCGCGGCTCGCCACCTGAGAGGGATCGCACCAGAACTCCGAGTCGAGACTGTCCCGCTGTCCATCACGGTCGAAGCCGCGGCTCGCCGACTCGGGGCCGTCGACGTTGTCTTCGGCTGCACCGATGACAACGCCGGGCGGCTCGTCCTCTCTCACGTTCCGACGTTCCTCCTGGCCCCGGTCCTCGATCTGGGCGTCCTGCTCTCCGATTCGCAGGGGCGGCTGGAGGGCATCTGCGGTCGGGTTCAGCAGCGGTCGGACAGCGAACACGTGGGCGCCGACGCAGCACATCGGGAGCTTGCTGGCGGTGCCGGACGGCCCTGTAAACGAGGGCCGTTTGCGTCTACGACATCTCATGTCGTGTTGACACACTGCCGCATGAGATGTTACTCCTGTCCGTCCTCACGGTCCTTCTGTTCGGTCTGTCGTTCCTCTCGGGGATGCTCGGCCTCGGGGTCGCCTTCGTCGCCGTTCCGGTGCTCGGGCTGTTCGGGTTCGACCTGAAGGACGTCATCCAGCCGTGGACCCTGCTGCTCAACGGGCTCACCGCGATCAGCGGGGCCATCGCCTTCTGGCGGGCCGGCATGGTCGACTGGCGGAGCGCCCTGCCGCTGGTCCTCATCACCACCATCGGCGCGCCGATCGGCGTGTGGCTCCTGCAGTACGCCTCCACCGATCAGGTCTGGTGGCTCTACGTGGCGGTCCTCGTCTTCCTCGCCGCGCGCATGCTGCTGCCCAAGGGCAAGAGCACCGAGGACCTCGCCTCGATCACGGACCGCTCCCGGGTCGAAGCCGGAGCCGCGGCGGCGCCCATCTCGGTGTTCGCGGGCTTCCTCGGCGTGGGGCCCGGGTTCCTGCTCATGCCGACGCTCACCCTGGTGGGCTACTCGGCGCGCCTGGCCGCCGCCACGAACAGCGTAGCCGTGACGCTGCCGTCCTTCTCGGCGTTTGCGGGCCACCTGGGGTCGGCGACATTCGACTGGCCGACGGTCATCGTGACCTCGATCGCCGCGGTGATCGGCGCCTGGCTCGGGGCGCGCTTCACGGCGGGGAAGGTCAAGAGCGCCACCCTCTCGCGCATCTTCGCCATCGCCCTCGTGGCGCTCGCCCTGCAGCGCGCCTGGATCCTCCTGGGATGAACACCCTCGCCGTGTCCGGCGCCGGCGCCCCGGCCGAGCCGGTCTGCCGGACCGACCTGCCGGTCCCCGATGTGCACAGGCCGGTTGGGGTTGCGGCGCTCCTCTGCGACCACACGCGTTCGACCATCCTGGCCATGCTGCGGGCGGGCCCGGCCTGCGTCTGCGAGATGGCCGGCGCGCTCGGGGAACGACCCAACAACGTCAGCAATCACCTGGCGCGCCTGCGGGAGGCGGGCCTGGTGCGGGCCGTTCGCAACCCGGTGGACGCGCGCTGGGTCTACTACGAGCGCGACGAGGCCGCCTGTGCGGGGGCCCTGGAGACTCTGCGGGAACTGCTGGAGCCGTCGGCATGACGCGCGTCGAGATCCTGGGGCTCGGCTGCTACCTCTGCTATCTGGTCGAACAGGCGGCGCGCGAGACCGTCGCGGTCTCTGGTATCGAGGCGGAGGTGGTCAAGGTCACCGATTACGGCCGCATCCTCGCCCATGGAGTCATGCATACCCCCGGGGCTCGTCATTGACGGCCGCGTCGTCAGCGCCGGCCGCATCCCCACCCCCGCCGCCATCTCCGCCTGGCTTACCACCTGATCGCCGGCGTTCCCGCAACGAACGCCAAGGAGCACCCGATGCCCCACCTTCGCGCATTCCAGGAGCACCTCAACCGCTGGATGCTCCTCTACGTGGCCCTGGCCATGGCCCTGGGCCTGGCCATCGGCTACCCGGCGGCCTCGGCCGCCAAGGCGGCCAGCGCGACGATCGGTGGCCTCACCACGGTGGCGGTCTTCTTCATCGTGTACCCCATGATGATCAACGTGCGCTTCGAGGCCCTCGCACGCGCCGGGCGCAACCTGCGTGCGGTGGGCTTGGCGCTCGTCTTCAACTTCCTCTGGGCGCCGCTCTTCGGCTGGATGCTGGCGGCGGTGTTCATCCATGAACCCCTGCTCGCGCTGGGCTTCATGCTGGTGATGGTGGTGCCCTGCTCGAGCATGGCCATCGGCTACACCGGTCTCGCCAAGGGCGACCTCGAGCTGGCCACCGTGGTGGTGGCGTTGAGCTTCATCCTGGCCGTGGTGGCGGTGCCCGCCTGGATGCTGCTCTACGCCAGCAGCTACCACGTGCCGGTGCCGATCAACGATCTCATCACCTCGATCCTCACGGTGCTGATCGCGCCCATGATCCTGGGCTACCTGACCCGCTGGGCCCTGGTGCGCCGACTCGGGCAGGCCGGCTTCGCCAGGCTGCAGCCGCTCTTCCCGGCCCTCTCGCTGCTCGCCATGTACGCCATCGTGTTCCTCATCTTCTTCGGCAAGGCCACGCTTATCGTAAGCAAGTGGAGCACCGTGCTGCTGCTCCTCGTGCCCAACGCGATCTTCATCGCGGTGACGCTCCTGCTCGTGACGTGGCTGGCCAAGCGCCTCGGCATGGGCTATGCGGAGAACATGGCGCTCGCCTTCAGCAGCACCGGCAAGAACAACGGCACCGCGATCGCCATCGCCAGCAGCGCGTTCTCCCCCCTCGTGGCCATCCCGGCCGCCACCATGCCGATCTTCCAGATCCTGCTGCTGGTCTTCTACCTGCGCTCCGCGCCCCGGGTGAAGACTTGGTTCGAGGGGCGGCGCGCGGCCGCGGTGGCCGCTCCGACGTCGGCCTGACCACGTCGCCCAGCTGAGGGTCTCCTGCGCCCCCTGCCTCTCCTTGTCGACACCCGCTGGCGCCCAACACGGAGCCTCCCATGACGCCGCCAAGTCATCCCGAGCCCATCGCGGTGCACGCAACACGCCGCGACGCCGACCGCCCAGCTCCAGGCCCGCGCCTGGAAGGCAACCTGGGCCATCACCGGCACTCAGCCCGTGGATGCGGCGAAGCCCACGGCGGCACTCGTCGGCGCGCTGGCCGCCTGCCTGGTCTCGGGCATCCAGCTTGAGAGCGAGGCGGCCGGCCTGCGCATCGCCGCGATCGGGGTCATGGCCGAGGCCGCCCGTATCGTCGAACCGGCCGGCCCGCGCCTCGGCGACTTCCGGATCCCACGTGACGACCACGAGCCCGTCGCTCGAGGCCGCGCTCCGGCCCTTGGTCGACGCGTGGGCCCACAACGGCACCGTCACCAGCACACTCAGGCTGCGCCAGCCCATCGCCATCACGTGCGACGTGGTGCGGGCTCCGCAAAGTGCCCACGCCCTCGTGGCTACCATACCGGCCGGGGCGCCGGATTGGCCTTGCCCCGCTTTGACGGACACCTGAGATCGGCCGAGCAGGCCGGGAAGGGATGTCCATCATGGTGGTCATGGAACCCGCCAAGCGACCGAGACGGTCGTTCACCGACGAATACAAGGGGCAGGTCGTCGAGCTCTGCCGGAGCGGCGAGCGCTCGATCGCCGCGGTCGCCCGCGATCTCGATCTCTCCAAGACGGCGGTCCGCCGCTGGGTCGCCCAGGCGGAGGTCAACGCCGGCCGCCGCGAGGGCTTGACGAGCGCCGAAGGCGAGGAGCTCGCCCGCCTGCGGCGGGAGAACCGGATCCTGCGCGAGGAGCGCGACATCCTGAAGCGAGCAACGGCTTTCTTCGCCAGAGAGACCCGGTGAGCGTCTACCCGTTCATCGCGGCGGAGAAGGCAGCAGAGCGCACGGTGGCGAAGGCCTGCGCCCTGATGGAGGTCTCTCGCTCCGCGTTCTATGTCTCGCATCGCCATGAGCCCGGCCCACGCGCCCGCGCGGACGCAGAACTCACGGGCACGATCGTCGAGATCCACCGCGCCAGTCGCGGCACGTATGGCTCGCCGCGGATCACGGCCCGCTTCCGCACGGGCGCCGAGCTGCGCGCGCGGACGGAGCAGGCGGGCATCTCGGTCGAGGCGGTCCGCGGTGCGGTCTACTACCCACCGGTCGGCACCGCTGCCCGCGTCCTGGCCCCGGTCGATGGATGGGCGGGCAGGCGGACGACCGTGGGCGCGGCGTTCATCGCGCTGGCCGGGACGAAGGCACTGGGGTGAGCCCACCGCACGGTCTTGGGGAGGCCGCGTCGAGCGGCCCGGCGGGGCGCTGCCGCGGCCCGCGGGGGATCACGGCGCGCCGCCCCCCGCGCGCCACCGGCCGAGCGCGATCGAGCTCTTCGGCGTCTTCTTCTGGATCGGCCTCACCTCGTTCAGCATGGCCATCCTGCAGAACTTGCGCACGGTGCCCGTGCGGCGCGGCTGGCTTGCCCGCGAGCAGATCGACGAGGGGCTCGGGCTGGTCCAGCTGTATCCCGGGGCGATGATGGTGGACCTCGTCGCCTACATCGGCTACCGGGTGCGGGGTGTGGCCGGCACGCTGGTCGCCACGACCGGGTTCGTGAGACCCGCGCTGGTGCTGATGCTGGCCCTCTCCTGGCTGTACACGAGCTATGGCGCCGCCCCCGGCATGGCGCAGTTCGTGGTGGGTCTCGATGCGATCGTCGTGGGCGTGATCGCGAGCGTGGCCGTCGACTTCGCGCTGCAGTACGCCGTGGGCCGGTTGCCGGCGCTCTTCGCGCTGGCCGGCTTCGCGCTGGTGGTGAGCGGCGCGAACGTCCTGTGGCCCGTGCTCGGCGGCCTGTTCGTGGGAGCCGTGGCGCTGCGCCCGGCCGCCCCGGTGGGCGCGGCGGTAGCCACGGCCGACGCGCCGGCGCTGGCGTGGAACCGCTTGGCCGTGGCGTGCCTGCCCGGGGCAGCGGTGGTGGCTGCGGTCGCCCCGGCCACGCTCGGCTCGGGAGCGCTGTCGACCCTCGCGCTCGACATGGCCAAGGTCGGATCCGTCGCCTTCGGCAACGGCTCCACGATCATGCCCGTGCTCCAGCAGGACGTGGTGAACGGCCGGCACTGGCTCACGCTCCCCGAGTTCGGGGCCGCGATCGGTTTCGGGCAGATCACCCCAGGTCCCTTCCTCATTACCGCGACCTTCGTCGGCTACCGCGTGGCCGGCCTGTGGGGCGGGGTCCTTGCGACCGTCGCTATCTTCGCGCCCAGCGTGGCGATGACGACCGTCGCGGCCGAGCTCTATCCGCTGCTGCGCCGCCTGGTCTGGGTGAGAGGGGCGATCGCCGGGATCATGGCCGTCTTCGTGGGCCTCCTCGCCAGCGTTGCGCTGTCGCTCGGGCGCCCCCTGGCCGCGTCGTCTGCCGCGCTGGTGCTGCTCGCGTCGGCGTTCGTCGCGTTGCGGGTGGCGAAGTGGAACCTCCTCGTCATCTTCGGTGCGGGTCTCGGCGCCTGGGCGCTCTATCTCGTGCTCGGCGGCACGGGCTGAACAGGCCCGGCGGGCCGTCCGTGGACTCGCTCACCTGGGACATCGGGACGGCACCGCCGGCTCACTCGCCGCACGACCTCATCAGGCAGAGCGCAGGGCGGTTGCGGCGGTACGGACCGCTCGGCGGATGAACCGCCTCCCTCTACTCGTTCCGACCGGCGCTCCGGCGACTGCGGGCCATTCGGCAGGGGCACAACGGGCTGCCCGACTCGGGCGAGCATCAGCCAAGGTTGTCACAGTACCTCCTGAGATGTTCCTCGCTCCGGCGACGAGCCACGGCGGGATCATGCATGCACCGGCGGGGAGGCAAAGGCCTGGCGCCCCACGCCTCCCCGCCTCCGTCGCCCAAACCAATCAAACGAGCGCCCGCGATATGTCTCAACCGATGACCGAGCATCCGGGCCGCCTGATCGTGCGACTCGCATGATCGGCGAGGCAGCGGTGGGAGCGAGCCCCCACCTCGAGGCGGGCCCCACGCTGCATGCTCGAACGGTCGCCCGCACCGCGCTCTCGCCGCGGTTGCTGGTCGCGCTGCTGCTCGCACTAGGCGTCCTCGTCCTGGAGGGCGGGGGCGGTCTGCTGACGGGCAGCCTGGCGCTGCTGAGCGACGCCACCCACGTGGCAGCCGACGTGGTGGCCCTGCTCATCGGGCTCACCGCTGCTCGCCTCGCGGCTCGAGAGCCGGACGCCGCCCACAGCTACGGGTTCCATCGGATGGAATCCATCGGCGCCCTCGTCAACGGAGCGCTGCTGGTGGCCACGAGTGCGGCGGTGCTCGCCGAGAGCGTGGGCCGGCTTCTCGCGCCGACGCCCATCGCGGCCACCGGGGTCCTGGGCGTCGGGATCGTCGCGCTCGTCACCAACACGACCTCCGCGCTGCTCGTGCACGGCATCGAGCGTCGCACGAGCGCCACCCGGGTGCTCGTGCTGCACCTCGCCGGCGACGCCGCCGGATCGTCAGCCGTCATCGCGGCCTCGTTGGTGATCCTGGCCGGGGGTCCACCGGTCCTCGATGCCGTGGCCAGCCTGGCGATCGGGGCGCTCCTGGGGTTCGCCGGCCTGAGGCTCCTGGGCGACGTGGTCCACATCCTCGCCGAAGGGGTCCCGGCGGAGCCTTCGTACGCCGTGGCGGACGCAGCCCTCCGCTCGGTGCCCGGTGCCACAGGGATCCACGACCTGCACGTGTGGGCGCTCGCCGAGGACCTGCCGCTCGTCACGGCGCACCTCGAGCTGCAGCCCACGGCCGACTCGTGCGATGTGTTGCCGGCCGCCACGCAGGCCCTGCGCCGCGTGGGCGTCGAGCACGCCACGCTCCAGCTGGAGCACGAGCCGTGCGGCCAGGGCCGGACCGGCCCGACCATCCGCATACCGGGGGGACGCACCGGACCGGCGTCCGTTCCGCAGCGATAGCCGCGGCAGGTTTGCCGCATGAGCCCACAGGCTGACGCCGGAGGGACCGGCGATGGGGACACGAAGGGAAACGAACGACATGGCGGAAGCCGAGAAGCTCCTGATCCTGGTGACGCACGGACTCGACGAGCCCGAGAAGGTCACCATGCCGCTCGTGATGGCCGTCGGCGCCCTCGCGTCCGAGGTGGATGCCGTGATCGGGCTGCAGGAGGCGGGCGTCGAGCTGGCCGTCAAGGGCGCCGCCGACACGGTCGCCGCGGAAAGGTACCCGACGCTGGCGAAGGTCATGGCCGACTATCGGGAGCTCGGGGGGCGGCTGTTGGCCTGTCCTCTAGGCCTGGCCGCGCGGAACCTCGACGCCACGGAGCTTGTCGAGAACGCCGAGGTGGTTGCCGCGGGCCGGTTCATCGTCGAGATCACCTCAGCGTCCCACGTGCTCGTCTACTAGCCACCAGGAGCGATCCATGGACGATATCGAGATCCTGAACCAGGCCCTGGCGTTCCACGGACACAAGTGCTGGGCCAGCACGGCCGGCGTGCGGCTCGGTCTCGCCGCGATGGACGCGCTGGGGGCGACCCGCGCGGGCGCGAAGGAGCTCCACGCGATCATCGAGACCGGCGACTACCACGGCGGGATGTGCTTCGGCGACGGCATCCAGTTCACCACAGGGTGCACCTTCGGCAAGGGCAACATCGAGAAGTCGGGGGAAGGGAAGTTCGCGGTCACCCTCATCGACAAGGGTTCGAAGCAGGCCGTCCGCGTCGCGTACAAGCCCACGCTCCAGCCGCGTATCAGGGCAACCTCGTTCATGCAGAAGCGCGCCGCGGGTGTGCCGGCCTCGCAGATCCCCGACGCGGAGCAGATGGAGGTCGTGCACCTGGTCTGGGACGCGCTGGCGGAGGAGATCATGACCGTCGGACCGGTCGAGCCGCGCACATGGAGCGAGCCCGAGGAAGTGGTTCGCTTCGGGATCTGCCCGGGCTGCGGGGAGCTCGTGGCGGAGCCGTATCTGCGCGTCGCCGAAGGGAAGTTCGTCTGCGCCGCCTGCTCCGGCTACCCGCGCTGAGCGCCCGCGGAGGATCGAGGCGACGTAGCGATGCTCCTCTACGCGGTGGGCGGTGCGGCCGTCTTTCTGTTTTCCGGCGTCCTCGCCATGGCGGGTCTGGGGGCCGCGTTCCTCTTCGTGCCGCTCTTCTACTACCTGGGGGTGCCGCTCGGTCAGGCGACCTCGACGGCGCTGCTGCTGAACGCCGTCAGCCTCTCGGCGGCCACCGTCGCCTACTGGCGCGGCCGGCTCATTGACTGGCGGGCCGGGGTGCCGGTGCTCATCGCGGCGGTCATCCTGGCTCCGCTCGGAGCCCGCCTGACCGCCAGCGTGGACCGTCGGGTCTTGCTGACCCTGTTTGTCCTGTTCCTCGTTTTCGCCGGCGCGATGATGCTCTTCTACCGGGCGCGCGCTGCCCGACGCGCGACGTCCAAAGCGGCCGAGGCCGCAGTCGGCGCGGGCGTGGGCGGCGTGGCCGGGTTCCTGGGCGGCCTGCTCGGGGTGGGCGGAGGCAACATCATCCTGCCCGGTCTGACCTGGCTCGGGCTCGAGCCCAAGGTCGCCGCGGGCACCACGGCCCTGGCGGTCTTCTTCTCGTCGCTCTCGGGCTTCGCCGGCCACGCCGCGCTGGGCGGACTGGACCCGCGCTTCACCCTCACCATGGCGGTCCTCGCTGGCGCAGGGTCGCTGGCCGGGTCGTATGTCATGCGGACGCGCCTGACCGGGCCACAGCTGAAGCGGATCGTCGGGGTCCTGCTGTGGGTGATCGCGGCCAAGATGGCGCTGGATCTGCTCTGATGCGCCGCTTCGCACAGCCGAGGCGGTGCCGTTGCCCCGCCCACCACGGCTGCCCCTCGCCGCCTTGACGACGCCGCGCGACCCCGCCTGGGCGCGCGTCCGCGCCGTTGCGCGCTTCACCCGCACTCGTCAGCATCCCCGGAGGAACAGTCGTGTCCACCACCCTCGCTGTCGCGCAGGACACCCCGGCCGCGCCCGCGGTCCGCCTGCGCGGGTTCCACCCCGGCTGGTACGGCGCCGTCATGGGCACCGCCATCGTGGGGATCATCGCCTACCAGAACCCCGGGCAGATCGCCGGCCTCGGCGATCTCGGCAGGGGCTTCGGCGTGGCCATGGTCGCGCTGTCGGCCGTGCTCGCCGTTCTGCTCGGGATTCCGTACGTCGCGCGCTGGATCGGGCACCCCGACGCGGCGCGCGCGGACCTCGCCAACCCGGTGGCCGGCGCGCTCTACGGCACGTTCCCGGGCGGCATCCTCGTCCTGGCGGTGGGCATCGCCACGGTCGGGCCGTCGATCGGTGCGCCGGGTGACGTCGCGCTCATCGTCGGCGTACTGGCGGCCATCGGCCTTGTGCTCGCCTTCGCCGTCAGCGTGCTGTTCGCCCACCTGTTGTTCGTGACGCATCCGGTCGGACCGGAGGTCTCCAACGGGGCCTGGTTCATCCCGCCGGTCGTCAACATCGTGGTGCCACTGGCGCTGCTGCCCCTGGTGCCGCACGTGGCCCCGTCGGACGCCGCGCTGCTGATCTTCGCCTCCTACGCCTTCTGGGGCATGGGTTTCGTGCTCTTCGTGCTGGTCGCGTCGCTGCTGTATGACCGGCTGATCTTCCACCCCCTGCCCGCCGCGCCACTCGCGCCGTCGCTGTGGATCGGCCTGGGGCCGATCGGGGTGGGCAGCCTCGCGCTGCTGCGCATCGCGCAGGCCGGGACCCCGCTGTGGGGCACGGCCGCGCCGGTGATCGGGGTGCTCTCGTCGCTCACCGCGGCGGCGCTGTGGGGCTTCGGCCTGTGGTGGCTGGCCTCGGCGATCCTGCTGCTGGCCGCGTACCTGCGGCGCGGCGAGCTGCCCTACGGCCTGGGCTGGTGGGCCTTCACGTTCCCGCTCGGGGCGTACACGGCCAGCACGCTTGCGCTGGCGCGCAGCTGGCACGTGGGCCTGCTGGAATCCGCCGCGGTGGCGCTGTTCGTGCTGCTGCTCGGCTTCTGGCTGGTGGTGAGCGCAGGCACGCTGCGGGCGATGGCCAGCGGCGAGGTGTGGCGGCGGTGATCCGCGACCGACCGGCCCGCGTGGACACAGGCCAGATCGCCCGCTCTGACCCCGGTGGAGGCACGGAAAATGCATCACAGCGACGATCCGATCGTCCGGATGCTGGGGGCACTCGCCGACCCAGTGCGGCTCGAATATCGTGCGCCAGCTCTCGTGCGGCGGGGACGTGTCAGCCTGCGACCTGGGGGCGTGCCAGGAGGGCACTCAGCCCACGGTGTCCCATCACCCGCGAGTGCTGCGCGAGGCGGGCCTCGTCCGCGCTGACCGGCGCGGCACGTTCATCCACTACTCGCTCCAGCCGGTGGCCATCGAGCGGCTCGCGGCGCTGATCCACAGGCTCCCGGCGCCGCGACCCGAGGAACTGCTGGCGCCGGGGGCCGGCCATCAGGCGCGCTGACGCGCGAGCGGTCGTCTGCGCGATGGTGCTGACGCGATGTCCTGCTTCGCGTTGGGGAACCACGGGCCAGCTGAACCCGCACGCGTGTCGAAGCCGCTCGGAGTGCTGCGGATTCGCGGTGCGTCAACGATCACCGCGCCCGCCGGCGCGCCGATCGCGGCCGCCCGGACCCGCCCCCACGCCCGTTCACCGGATGTTCACCGCCGTTCACCGGTTCATCGACCGTCGGGCAGTACACCTGACACAGATCACCGAGGAGAGGTCCCCCGGGAGGAGAGGCGCAAAGGAGAGTCGCATGGGCACGCAGAAGACGCTGAGCTGGCTGGTGGTCCTGGCCGGGATCTGGGAGGTTACCGCACCGTTCGTGCTCGGCTACACGGCCACCACGGCGTTCCTGTGGGACGCCCTGATCGTGGGCGCCGCGCTGGTCGTCTTGGGCGCGTGGGCCGCCCTGTCCAACCAGGAGGGCACCGATCGCGCCCTCGACTGGCTCAACGCGCTGGTCGGTCTCTGGCTGATCGCGGCGCCCTTCGTGCTCGGTTACACCGGGATCGCCGCGGCGCTCTGGAATGACGTCATCGTGGGTCTGATCGTGGCCGTCATCGCCGGCTGGGCTGCGGTGGCGCTCGGGCAGCGGCAGCACCCGCAGACGATGTGACCTCCCGCCGACGTGTCCCTGCCGCCGCGGGAGCGGAAGGCAGGCGATCGCCGGAATCCGAAAGGCGAGCGGATCGACCGCGGCCCCGATCGCCTCCAGCGGCCCCGGTCAGACCCCTGGCCGGGGCCGCGCCACGTCATCCGCAGCCCCGGCGCCGGGCCGCGGCATCCAGTAGCCGGTGCCGCGCTCCGTGCGGACGTAGTGCGGTTGCGCCGGATCGTCCTCTAGCTTCACGCGAAGCCGATGGACGTAGGTCTTCAGGTAGTCCGTCT
>JAJYDP010000096.1 GCA_021777365.1 Chloroflexota bacterium
GCCAATCGCTCCGCCTCGTTCGACGTGATCTGCGAGGCGCGCTCGATCAGTGCCACGACGGCCTGCCCATTGGGACCGAGCACCTGCCACGCGGGCAGTTCCTCGACGACGCGGAGCGCGAGGCAAGCGATCTTGTGCGGATAGTCCAGCCTGTCGAGCACGTCGCCCACGGGCTCGACGCGGAGCAGGCGACAGGGCCACGTGAGGCCTGTGCAATCGGCGGGCTCGGTGCTCACGGACAGGTAGGTCCCGGCATCGTTCGGCACCATCGCGGTGCTGATCGGATGGCGCACGACCTCGCCCGAGACGAGCGCTGCGCCGTAGTTGATGGTGCCGGTACGGAAGTCCAGGCCATCGGGATGGGTGGCCTTGTAGTAGTTCACGCTAGCGCTCCTTTCGACCCGATTCCCAGGAGGTCCTTGAGCCTCACCGTCTGCCACTCCCGTTCCGCGTCCCTCGCCGCGGCCCACGCCGTCGCTCCAGTACAGGGCGGAACCGATCAGGCCCCGCGCGTTGAGTTCCTCTGTCATCCGTCTGTCTCCCTTGCTGGTGGGACCAGAGTACCCCATCCGCGCGGGTCTGTCAATGGGTAAGTTCGGCGGGCGGGGCGGCGTCACGACGGCAGCCCTCCCATCATCAGCTTCACGCGCTCCGGGGCGCGTTCCTCCGGCTCCAGCCACGGCATCCCCAGTTCCGCGAGGAACGTCTGCTCGTCCGGGCACGGGACGTACCGCCCGTAGGCGTACAGCCGCCCGCCCTGCACCCGTCGCCCCCACGCCCGGCAGCGCGTCACCAGCTCGCGTGAGAAGTCGGCCGGCCCGGTGCGGATGGTGAGGATCACGCCCCAGTCGGCGCCGCTCTCCGGCGTGACGAGGAACAGGTCGACCGGCAGCCCGCGGTACGCGAGCGCCTTGTAGGCGTTCCCGTCGCGGGTCTGGACCTCCTCGCTGCCGTCCCGGCGATGCAGCCGCACCTCGCGGCGGTCGAGCGTTGCCACGACCGCATCGAGGGCGCTGCGGCGCACCGTGTCGAACAGGCCCTCGGCCGCGTCGTAGTAGCGCGGCTCGGCCACCAGCTCGATGTCGGACACGAGCGCCTTCCGCCGCCGCAGGCTCCCCGCGATCACGATCCGCTCACAGGCGGGGGCCAGCAACTCCCGCAGTTCCTCGGCCACGGGCAGCGCCTCGGCGTAGGGGATCGGATTGCCGCTGCTCACGGCTGCCTCCGGTAGATCGTCAGGTCGTCGTGGATGCCGCCCCACTGCGGCAGGACGACGCGGCGCACGACCCGCCAGTCCCGCTCCAGCGCCGCGTGGTACGCCCGGTCCCCGGTGCAGCCGCCCTCTCCCTCCCCGACGTACGCGACCCGCTGGCCCCCCGCCCGGTCGTACGCCCGCAGGGCACGCGCGGCCATGTCCGCCCCGTACGGCGGCCAGCACAGGAACAGCGTCCGGTCGGGGTACCGCCCGGCCCGCTCCGGGCCACCGCGCAGGATCGCGGTCCACGGCGCCCCGTCGCCGGGGCGCCACCAGCCGGAGTCGGCGTAGCGCGGGGGGTACGTGTCGAACGCCAGCACGTCGGCCCCGGCCTCGCGGAGCAGGTGCGCCCAGTAGCCGCGCCCGGCCCCGATCTCCACGAGCGGCGAGAGGGCGGCCAGCGCGGCGACCGCCGCGTCGGTGGGGACGGCGAACGCGAAGCGCCGGATCAGGTCCCAGCGGTACTCGACGCGGGTGCCCTTCGTCCACTGCTCGGGCGGCAGCGCGTCCCACGACGAGTGCGGGAGTCCGCCGCCCCACAGCCGCCCCGGCGGCAGGGCGAGGCAGGCGGCGAGGTAGTCGTTCACGGGTCGACCCTCACCAGCAGTCGTCCGTGCGTCAGGCACGAGCCGTAGACCCACCGCGGGCTGACGGTCGTCTCCAGCCTGCTCAGGTCGGCACCGCACGTCGGGCACCGCGCTCGCTGCTTGCGGGCAGGCCACTCGGGCGGCTTCCTCCCGACGATTAGGCTTCGCCACACGCGCTGCTCGCGGGCGTGGTTGTGCGTGGCGGGGTGCTCCGAGCCCCGCATGACCGGCGTGCGCTCGATCAGCCCTCCGGTCGCGCCGTACCGGGTGGCTCCGGCCATCGCGCGGTGCTCGGGCGGGTCGGGGATGCCGTGCTCGTGCAGCAGCCGCCACACGTCGTCGGTGGTGAACTCCTCCCGCTCGCAGGCGAGGACCCGCACCGCCAGCCTCGCGAACACCAGCCAGTCGGCCGCGTGCATCTCGGCCCGAACGATGGCGTCGTCGCGTGCCTGCCGCTCGGTCATCGGTCGTCGCCCCCTGCGAAGTCGCTCTGCTCGAAGTCGTGAACCTCGCCGGTCCGCCGGTCGAGCACGTACCAGTGGGTGCCGCCCCATCCCTCGTCGCGGGTGAGCTCCAGCGCCCAGAACGCCGCCTCCTGCGCGTCGGCCACTCCGACGTCCGGGGCCTCCTCGACGCACGGGTAGCTGGCCGCGAACATCACGACGTACCGCTCGTCAGGATCGACGTAGAGCGACGTCTCGGTACCGAGGTGCGTGATACCACTCGCGGCGGCCGAACGCGGCTCTCGAACGGCGCTTCCGGCCTCAGAGGGCGTCGCAGTAGTCGTAGCTCTCGTCTCGCTCATGGCGGTCCTCCCATCGCTCCGGTCGCTCGCCGTAGACCCGCTCGCGCAGCGCCTCGGTCCGCCCGCAGGCCGGGCAGTACGTCTCGCTGACGAAGTACCAGTACCGACGCTCTCCCTCGGCGTAGGCCGCCGCCGTCCGGTCGTGACGGCGGCGTGCCACCTCGATGTCGGCCAGCAGGGCGCTCCACTTCGCCTCGGCGGTCACGGCTGGTACTCCGGCTCGACTACCTCGGTCGCGCCGGGGCCACCGACCCTTGCGGCCCATGTGTTGGGGCTGTTGACGTGGCGGAACACCCGGCCGTAGGTGGGGTCGCTGCGGTGGTTCGCGCAGACGGCCACCCGCCCGTCACCGCCGGGATCTTCCTTCAGCCGCCGGACGTAGCGCGCCTTGCCGTTGCAGCGGTGGAAGCCGACTGCCCGGCCGCTGTTCGCGACGCTGATCTGGCAGTACGTGATGGCTCCGCTGTAGGGGATGGCCAGCTCGCGCTGGGTAGCCTTGCGAAGGGCGGCGCGAGCCGCCTCGTTGCGCGCGGCCTCGCGGCTCTGGCGCTCGTACGGGGCGTAGTCGGCCCGCGGGCAGATCACGAAGTCGTACTGGCGGAGGATGCCCAGCGCGCCCGGGTACTCCGCCATCAGCCGCTCCCGCACGTCTTCGATGGCGTTGCGGTCGCGCTCCTTGATCTGATCGTAGGTCGGCAGATCGTTCACCTGCTCGCGGATGGCGCTCACTGCGAAGTCCTTTCCAGCCGCCGGATCGCGGCCATCCAGTCGCGGTACGCGACCTTGGGGATACGTCCGCCCTCGGGGGTCAGCACCCAGCACCGGCCCATGATCTTGGCGTGCCACTCGCCCACGACCGTCCCATCCTCGCGGCGGGCGGTGTGCATCGTCTCGGTCCCGAAGCCGTTGCCAGCCCAGCGGGACTCACGCGTGATACGGATCACCTCGCGGCCCTCCTCGCCTCGCGGGCGTCCACCTGCTCGCGGATGGCGATGGCCTGCTGCTGGATGGCCTCGCGCATCGCGCGGACCTGCCGCTGCCAGCCCTCGTGCTCGTCCCGCGCCTGCCGGAAGGCGTCCGGCTGGTCGATGTAGTCGCGCCCGTTGGGGTACATCGCCGCGAGCGCCTTGTCGGCCTCGTACAGCGCGTGCATGGCCGCGAGCCGCAGGCCCAGCAGCTCCGTCGGGTCGGTGCTGTTCAGGGAGAGGATGGGGCCGGTCACGGTCGTTCTCCCTTCACGCGAGCAGGAGGAACGCCGGGTGGGCGGACCCCAGCGGCACGTAGAACGTGACGCCGAGGTCGGCGGTCCCGACGAGGGTGTGGACGGCGAGCACGCTGCCGGGGGGGCATGCGACCTTCTCCATCTGGCCGAACCCGGCCAGTCCGGTCGCGGAGGCGACGGCCCCGTCCGAGAGGCGGATCGCCTTCACGAAGTCCCGGCACCCCTCGCTCCACGTCGTCTGGAGGAACAGGGGCTCGGTATACGGGGCGACGCGGACCTTGCGCCCGCGGTACTCGGGGAAGGTCGCCCGGAGGGCTGCCTTCACGGCGGGGTGGGATCGACTGACGGTGACGGCATTCATCGGGTTCTCCCTTGCTGTTGGGACTACCCTACCCCATCGGGGGCACTCTGTCAATGGGTAAGTTGCGATCCGGGCGAGGGTTTACAGCCCGCGGGCGGGGGATAGAATGGATGGGCTGCCGGAGGTCGCACCAAGGGCAGCCGGGCGTAGAACCCGAGCGGAGCGCGAGGCGGGTGGCTGTACCCCGCTCGCCTCCCCCGCTACTCGGTACAGGAGGTTCGATCCGATGATCCGGTCCGAACGACCCCGCCCCACGGCCCCGCAGCAGACGGGCGGTGGTGGCACCCGCGACCACGGCGACGGGGAGGCTCGACAGCCCCTCCGCTCGTGAGCGGCTGGAGCCTCGCCGACGTCGGCGAGGTCTACCGGGCCGCGTGGTGCCCCCGCACCGACGCCTACGCGGACTGGTCGGTGCAGGGCGAGCACTGGTACGCCGTCCGCGAGGAGCTGACCGTCGCGCGCATCCTCGACGGGCTCCGCAGGGTCCGGCCCCCGGTCAGCGCCTACATGGACGACCGCGAGGGCAACACGCACGTACTGGCGGTCGACTTCGACCGCGACGACGGCTGGGACCTCGGGCTGCGGCTGGCGCGCGTCATCGCCGCCGACGGCGGTCGCCCCTACGTCGAGCGCAGCCGCCGGGGATGCCACCTGTGGGCGACCAGCGAGGTGCTGCCGGGCGAGACGGTGCGGCGGGCGCTGCGCTACTGGCTGGGGCGCGTGGACCGCGAGGCGGCGCGCGACCCCAAGGTCGAGGTCATGCCGATGGCGGTCCAGCGCGGGCCGGAGACGGTGGGCCACAGCCTGCGCCTGCCGCTGATGCCGCACCAGCGCACGGGGGAGCGGCACCCGCTCTGCGACCCGGACGGGAAGCCCGTCGGCGGCACGCTGGGCGAGACGATGCTGGCGGTGGCCGACACGCCGGCCGCCGTGGTGCGAGCCGCCGCGGAGAAGGTCAAGGTCGGGGTAACCGAGATCAGCGTGCCCCCGTGGGCACGTCACCCGCAGCGCGAGGGCGGGGACGTGGTGGCAATCCTGCAGGAGCACGGCGTCCAACGGGCCGCACCGGGCCGGACGGTGCGATGCCCCCTGCATGAGGATGGGTCGGCCAGCATGACCATCTCACGAGACTCGGAGCGGGTGTGGTGCCACGCCCCCCACTGCGACGCTTACAACGACGGGCGGGGGCTCGGAGCGGATCAGCTCGTGCGGGCGCTGACCGGAGTGCCGAGTCATGGCTGACCTGCCGCCCGAGGGACTGTCTCAGACCCGGTTCGGGTGCCGCTACTATATCCCGGAGATCCACACGATCTTCGACGTCGTGGACCTGCGGCGCAAGTCCGGCGAACTATGGGGCGAGCTGACGATCCGCTGCAACCTCGAAGGGGTGCGGGGCCAGCTCGACGGCAACCGACTGCGGCAGGGCAACTTCAACTTCTCGTCGGTAACCGCCCGCCAGTCGTGGGCGAAGGCGCTGGAGGCGATGGCGCCACCGGAGCTGAACAGGCGGCTGGAGTGGGGGAACCTGCTGGAGCACGTCAGTCAGGCCGTGCTCGACAACGAGCGCACGGGAAGCATCCGCGGGGGCGTGATCACGGGCAGGCGCATGAACGGCGGAGGCCGCCCGTGGGCGGCGTGGCCGGTCCTGCCGCACCGCGAGAACGCGACGCTGTTCGCACGCGGCGGATCGGGCAAGACGGCCTTCGTCGCGACCACCGTGCTCGGGCTCGGGCTCGGCCGGTCGCTCTCGCCGGGGGTCCGCATCGACCGCCCGTACCGGGTGGCGTACCTCGACTGGGAGACGAACGTCGAGACGGCCGAGGACCTGTGGGGCCTGATTGCGGAGACGGCCAAGGTGCCCGTCCCTCCGACCATCTGGTACGAGCCGATGGAGGGCTCGCTGGAGCGGTCGCTGCCGCTCGTGTCGAACATCCTCGACAAGCACCGCGCCGACCTCGTGGTCATCGACTCAGTGGGCATGGCGCTGCTGTCGTCGGGCGACTTCTCCGACCCGTCAGAGTCCATCATCCGGGCCTACCAGTCGCTGCGGCGGCTGGAGACGTGGGGCCTGCTGATTGACCACGTGTCGAGCGGCGACCTCCACGGCGGCAAGCCCGCGGTAAAGGCGTACGGATCAATCTACCGCATGAACCTCGCCCGGCACGCGCTCGCGCTCCACATCGGGGATCGGGCTGGAGACACGAAGCACGCGTATCTCGTCTGCCCGAAGACGAACATGGGCCGCGATGAGTGGGCGATGGCCGGGACGTTCGTGCGGTCCGACAGCGAGCTGCGGTGGGAGTTCGGGGAGCCGGACTTCGACCTGTACGAGCGGCTGATGAACGGAGACGAGGAGGAGGAGGCCGAGACGCGCGCCACGCCGCGCATGGCCGACCGCATCCTGAGCTACCTCTTGTCATGCTTCCCGAGAGGTGCCACGACGGCCGACATCGCACGGCAGCTTCACACAACCGCGGGCATGGCGCGGAACCGACTCAACCGGCTGGCCAGTGATCAGCTCACGGCCATCGTGGAGCGTCAGGGGCAGGAGAACGTCTGGGCGCTGACGCAGGATGGAATCAATCTCGCGCAGACGGTCGGGGCTCCGTCGTCAGAAGGAGCAGACTAGTGGTCGTACCCGGTACGCGTACCCAGTACGGGATGGGGTACGCGGGGGATCTCGTGCGGTGGATCGAGGTCGGGATGGGCCACCTCGTACCGTACGCGTACCCGGTACGCGTACCCCCTCACCAAGGTCGTACCTTCCCGGCACACCCTAAAGGGTGTGTGTTGCCGGGGGTACGCCGGTACGTGGAGGAAGTCCATTGAACCGATACGTGAGCCCCCGGCTGAGACTGGCGATCCTAGAACGCGACGGGTACCGGTGCGCGTACTGTGGAAGGACGTCGACGGATACGCGCCTAGAAATCGACCATGTACTGGCAGTGGCGCGAGGCGGTAGATCGGAGGGGGCGAACCTCGTCACGGCATGCGAGGACTGCAACCGAGCGAAGGGCGCTCGGTCGGTAAGGCTACCGGAGCACGTCGCTCTTCGCGAACCCCCGCTCATGGTCGTGGCGCGACCCCGCGGGGCGAACGCGTCCGTCTGGCAGCGGGAGGCAGACCGGCGCTGGCCCGACGCCATGGACATGGTCGAGCCCGCGACGATGGACGGACGGTTCGCCTCCGTCGCGTGGTGCACGACGCTGACCGTTCACCTGTTGCCGACTCAGGCCGACGGGGAGGGCGCGAAGCGGATCATCGACAACATCGGGTGTGGCCACTCCTGCTGGGGAGACCACGAGGTCGTGGATCTGGCGGCCCCCGAAGTGATTACAGTCCCCGCCGAGCTGCGGCGCGTGCGTCGTCGGCTCCAGCACATTCTCGGCTGCGCGATCTGCATGGAGACGACGGACGGACTGGCTCCGGCGGCAGCCAAGCGCCGCGGCAATGACCGAGTGGAACGCATGCTCATGGAGCGCTGGGATAAGGTCCGGCCTGTCAGGCACCGCCGGAGGCCACAGCGTGAGGCTCTTCAGGAGTGGGAAGAGGAATGGACTAAGCTCGCGTTCGGAGGCTAGCCGGGAGTCGGCACCGGAGGGTATGATGGCGACGAGAGGAGATGGAGCTGCCGAGAGGCGCCCCTCCCTCCTCCCTTTGCTGGCGTCGGACCCCGGTGCGTTCCGAGAGGGACAGGCCGGGGTTCGGCGTGTCTGGAGCACGACAGCAGGAAGGGGAGCACCATGACCGAGGCCGAGTCGGGCCGCAGCGGACGGAAGCCGTGGAGGAACCGCATCGTCGGCCACGGCGAGGAGGACCCCGCGAAGCTGCTGGCGAACCCCGCGAACGCGCGGCGGCACCCCGGCCCACAGCGCGACGCTCTGCGGGGCGCCATGCACCGCGTCGGCTGGGTGGACGAGGTGCTGGTGAACCGCACCACGGGCTACATCGTGGACGGCCACCTTCGCGTCGAGGAGGCCGCGACGCGCGGCGACCCCAGCGTGCCGGTGATGTACGTCGAGCTGTCGCCGGAGGAGGAGCGGCTGGTGCTGGCCTCGCTCGACCCCATCGCGGCGATGGCGGAGTACGACCGCGAGCAGCTCGACGTCCTGCTCTCCGACCTCCGGGCGGGCGACGCGGGGCTCGACGCCCTGCTGGCGGCGCTGCGCGGCGAGCGCGAGGTGCTGACCTACGAGGACCGCATGGCCGAGTGGAAGGGGATGCCGGAGTACGTCAGCGAGGACAAGATGGCGCACCGCCGCCTGATCGTCCAGATCGCGACCCCCGACGATCTCCCCCGCTTCGCGGCCATGATCGGGCAGGAGATCGGCCCCACGCAGGTGACGGTGTGGATTCCCCCGGAGGCGCAGGACCGCATGGCGCTGCGCAGCCTGCGGGTGGTGGGGGACTCCACCCCGGACCTCGCGGAGCCGGAGATCGCAGACGGTGAGGAGCCGGAGGAGTGAACCCGAGGCAGCCGGTCTACATCGTCAGCAAGGGGCGCTGGCAGCCGGAGCGGGGCCTGACCACGCGCTACCTGCACCGCATGGGCGTGCCGCACTACATCGTCGTGGAGGGGCAGGAGCGGAAGGACTACGAGGCCACCGCCGGGCCGCTGGCGACCATCCTCACGCTCGACCCCGAGTACCAGCGCACCTTCGACACGTGCGACCCGGCGCTCGACGACAGGCTGGGGCCGGGGAGCGGCCCGCCGCGCAACTTCGCGTGGGACCACGCCAAGGCGGACGGGTTCCCGTGGTACTGGTGCATGGACGACAACATCCGCGGGTTCTACCGCCTGACCCGGAACCGCAAGTACATGGTCACCGACGGCACGATCCTGCGGGCGATGGAGGACTTCGTCGACCGCTACGAGAACGTGGCGATGGCGGGGCCGAACTACGACTTCTTCGCGCCAGCCCGCCAGCGGCTCTCACCGTTCGAGCAGAACACCCGGATATACAGCTGCAACCTCATCAGGACCGACCTGCCGTACCGCTGGCGGTGCCGCTTCAACGAGGACACCGACCTCTCGCTGCGGAT
Organism: Chloroflexota bacterium; assembly: GCA_021777365.1. The sequence continues at coordinate 9,274 of JAJYDP010000096.1, forward strand.
GCTCAAGGACGGCTGGTGCACGATCCTGTTCTGGGCGTTCCTTGCCAAGAAGGCGGTCACGCAGTCGGTATCCGGCGGCTACGCGGAGATCTACCGCGAGTTCGGGACGATCCCCAAGACCGAGGTGCTGCTGAAGCTGCACCCGGACGTGACGCGCATGTTCTGGCGGTACGGGCGGTGGCACCACTACGTCGATTACACGGCGTTCCGCCGGAACAAGCTGCGGCTGAAGCCCGGCGTCGTGATCCCCGACGAGCCGAACGAGTACGGCATGAAGCTGGAGCGGAGGACGGGAGACGAGTGGCGCCCGGCGGACGAACCCACCTACCGCGTGTGACGCTGGTCGGCGAGGCGCCCGGCCCGCGCGTAGTCCGACTGCGGCGGCCGGGCGAGGCGCTGACGGGGAGGGCGGGGGACCGTCTGGCGGCGCTGGCTGGCGTCGACCGCTGGACCTACCTGCGTCGCACCGAGGCGGCGGCGTTCCTGTCGGCCGCGCTGGCCCAGCCCATACCCATTGACAGACTCACGGCGATGGGGTAAGGTAGCCCCATCAACCCACAGCAAGGGGAGAGGAACATGCCAGCGAATATCGCGTACGACGCGAGGATGAACCGCCATCAGGCGGTCTACGTGGGCAAGCCAGCGTGGCACGGGCTCGGCACCGTCGTGGACGACGCGCTGACCCCGGAGCAGGCGCTGGAGGCGGCTGGCACGGCGTACACCGTGGACAAGGCGCCGCTGTTCGCCAAGATCGGCGACCGCTTCGTGGAGCTGCCCGAGTATCGGGCGACCTACCGCACCGACACCGAGGACGTGTTCGCGCCCGTGAGCGCCGACTACCCGGTGATCCAGAACCTGACCCCCATGCAGATGCTCGCGGAGATCGTCCGCACCGGAGAGGCGGGCATCGTCTCGCACGCGGCGCTGGGCAAGGGCGAGCGCCTGTTCGCCGTGCTCGACCTCAAGCGGCTGACCGACCTGACGATCCCCGGCGACCCGAGCAAGCACGACGCCTTCCTCGTGGCCCAGTGGTGGCACAACGGCGGCGGCGCGCTCACCTTCACCGAGTCGATGGTCCGCGTCGAGTGCCAGAACATGGCCGACGCGAACCTCGCCTACGCCCACCGCACCGGCAAGCTGGCGCGCGTCATCCACACGGGCGACACGCGGTCGGCCGTGGAGGAGGCGCGGCGCACGCTGGGCTTCGCCGAGCGCGACGTGCAGGCATTCGTCAAGCTGATGGCGACGCTGAACGACGTCGCCATCCCGAGTCCGACGTGGATCGCGGGCTTCACGGAGCGCCTGATCCCCATCGAGCCGGAGGCCGAGCGCCCCACCCGGCGGCTGGCCGCCCGCGAGACGATCGCGGCCCTCTACGCCAACTCCACGACGCTGGTGGGCGTGCCGCGCACGGCCTACCGCGCGTTCAACGCCGTCACCGAGTTCGTAGACCACTACCGGCCGCTCTACGTGAGCGACGAGGCACTGGTCCCGGCCAAGCGGTTCACGACGCAGGTCGACGGATCAGGTGCTCGGCTCAAGGATCAGGCCCTGCGCCTGCTCGTGGAGGAGTTCGAGGTTCCCACGGGGAGTGCGCGGTGAGGCATCATCGGTTCGTGCCGGTGGTCGGGGAGGGGCGGCTGGTCTGCCGGACGTGCGGCCAGCCTCCCGACCCGGGCCGCGTCTGGCGGACGTGGAGCGACGGGAAGTGGCGGCCAGTCGATGCCGACGGGGAGCCGGACTATCGCCGGGAGGCGTGGGAGCACACCGGACGGAGGGCCCTGCCGTGAGGGTCCGGGTCGGTCACGACAGCGGAAGCTGGGCAGACGTCGGCCCCTCGTCGGCGTACGGGGACAAGCGCCGCTGGTACCTCGGGGGGACGCCGCTCACCGAGGGGATGCCGCCGCACGTGGACGGCACGGGATCGACGGCCATCCGCCGCGCACGCCTCGCCGCGAGGGGCGAGGGACACGGGCGGGCGTTCGACTACAGCGCGGGCTGCCGCTGCGACCTGTGCCGGGAGGCGCACCGCGCGGTGGAGTACGCCGCGAGGGAGCGGCGGAGGGCGCGGGCGTGACCTTCGGGTATCGAAAGCCCCCGCCGGTCGGGATCACCGAGCGACCCTGCCCCACGTGCAGGCGGCCGGAGCCGATCTGCGGATGCGGCCACCCCGAGCGCGACCACTTCCCGGCCTGTCTCGCGGAGGTGCAGTCGGCCCCGCGGGTGGAGTTCGCCTCGCCGATGGACCGGCACCGCTACGTCTGCGGATGCCCCGCGTTCGGGTCCCCGGCCGGGCAGGGCATCGGGCGGCGGCGGGCACGGGCTGAGCGAGAGAAGGCGGCGGCGCGGTGACTTCCCTTGCCCCCGTGACACTGACGGAGGCACGTCGCTTCGTGGCTGAGCATCACCGGCACAA
>JAJYDP010000097.1 GCA_021777365.1 Chloroflexota bacterium
GCGCTCGCAAGCTCTGGCACGCCCTCCGGCGTGAGGGCACCGACATCGGCCGGGACCAGGTCGGCCGCCTGATGCGCGGCCTCGGTCTTGCCGGCGCGGTCCGCGGCAAGAAGATCCGGACGACCGTCCCGGCCCAGGTCGCCGAGCGGCCGGCCGACCTCGTCGAGCGGGTCTTCACCGCTCCTGCGCCGAACCGCCTGTGGCTCGCCGACATCACCTACGTCTCGACCTGGTCGGGCTTCTGCTACACCGCTTTCGTCATCGACGCCTTCAGCCGGCGCATCGTCGGCTGGCGGGTGGCGAGCAGCCTGCGGGCCGAGCTCGCCCTCGATGCCCTCGAGATGGCGATCTGGAGCCGGCGCTCTGCCCCGCTCGCCGGCCTCGTCCACCACAGCGATCGAGGGGTGCAATACCTGGCCATCCGCTACACCGAGCGCCTGGCCGACGAGGGCGCCGTCACCTCGGTCGGGAGCAAGGGGGATTCGTACGACAACGCCCTCGCCGAGACCGTCAACGGGCTCTACAAGACCGAGCTCATCCGGGCCCGGGGTCCCTGGCGGACGGCCGACCAGGTCGAGCTCGCCACGGCCGCCTGGGTGGCCTGGTGGAACGAGCAACGCCTGCACTCGGCCTGCGGTGACGTCCCGCCCGCCGAGTTCGAGGCGGCCTACCATCAGCGGCTACAGGCCACCGAGGCGGCTTGAAACCCAATCACTTGGGTCTCCACGAAACCCAGGGCGGTTCACTTCCTCCAGCTGTTGACCAGCCTGACTGGTTCGCCGGTCGGTAGCCAATTGCCATCTCAGCGCGTTGCGGTGCCTTCGCCAAGGATCTCCATCTGGTCGAGCTGCTGGTGGATCTCGGCATCGGGGTTGAGAAGCGCCAGGTGGAGGTCATCCGCTTCGATCCGTCCAGGCTCGACAGCGACCTGGCGCAGTAGGTATTGGTGCGGCGACCTTCACGCGCCGGCGGCAGCGGCTGAACGCGTGTCATGTCCCCCAGGCCGCCCTTCACGCCGACGCCGCGGCCAGCCACGCGTCGCGCCCAACGATGCGTATCGGCCACTCGCTGACGCTGGGCCGCCATGAGGTAACCACGGTAGGCGCAAGTCCAGTATCGCCCACCAGAGGCACCTCAAACCGGAGGCGGGGTCTGTACGGGCCCCGCTTTCGTGATTCGCGCCGTGCCCTGACTGCCCGACGGCGCCCACGGAGTGACCGTCAGCGAATCGTTGAACGTTGCGCTGCGGGGTCGTGGCCGCGACTTGTCAAACGGCTGTCCGGCCATCCGGCCGTGGCGGCGTGCTCCCTCGCGACGCCGCGTGTGAGCGGGAGCAGTCGCAGTCCCAGTTCGGTCCGGAAGCAGAACTCACCGGAGTTGAACGAACCGTCGAGCAGTTCCTCGAGGCGCTGCAGGCGCAGCGCCAGCGTGTTCTGGTGGATCCCCAGGCGCAGGGCGGCCTGCTTGTGGTTCAGGGCGGAGGCGAAGACGGCCTCCAGAGTGTCGAGAAGGACGGTCCGTCGAGGCTCCGGCAGTGCGAGGACGGCCCCGAGCACTTCGCGGACGTATGTGTCCGTCACCGCACCTTCGCGGAACAGGTCGAACATGCGCAGTTCGGCGTAGTGGTGGACCGGGCGGTCCGGGTAGAGGAGGGCACCCAGGGCTCGGGCCCGCACGGCCTCGCGATGGCTGGCGGCGAGTCCCCGGATGCCGACCGACGCGGTCCCGATCCCCCCCACCAGCCACCCGGCAGGTGGCCGCTGACCCGACAGCGCGCGGCCGACCACGTCGGCCGCCGCGGTGACCAGTGCCGAAGGCACGAGGGCCACCAGCCCCGTGCTCAGGAGCATCGTCGGCATCCGTGGCAGCGCGGCCTGCAGGCGGTTCCTGACATCCGCCAGCACGAGGTCCGATTCGGTGGTCGCTCGCTCGGCTCCGGGGGCGGCCGCAACGAGGAGGACCGCATGCGGGCGATCGAGCACCAGGCCCAGCTGCGCGGCCTCGCGGAGGGCTGCCGCCTCGTCCTCGGTTTCGCCGTGGATGATCCTGGTCAGGAGCAGGCGCGCGGCGTCGAGACGCGACTGCGCAGTCCGCTGTCGTTCCTCGAGATAGGCCTGCGCCGTGGCCGTGCTGACTCTGTCGGCGTAGTCGAGGGCCAGCGCGGCGAGCCGGCCATGATCCTGCTGAGGGGCGACCTCGAGGAGGCATTCCCAGAGCACTCGCACGCCCACCCGGTAGCTGTGGAAGATCGCCTCCAGCGGGACGGCCTGGTGGAGACGCCGTCGGGCCGACTGCTCGAGCACGGCGAGCTCGCCCTCGCTCGGAGCGCGGTCCTCGCCGAGCGCGCGGAAGAAGAGCTCGACGTTACGCCGATTCACGTCTGCGAAGTCGCGGTCCATCTCAGGATCCGAGATCGCCGCGTACGCCGCGACCTCCTGGCGGACGGCGACGTACAGGCGATGTGCAAACCGCTCGATGCGGGCCTCGTCCAGATCGAACTCGGGACGGCGCTGTGACACTGTCACAGGTACCCTCCAGTGACGTGGGGAACGATCCGGGTAGCCAGTCGTCGTGGATGGTATAGCATCACAGCCCATCCGAAGCCATCAACCCATGCTCCGCCATCGGTGCCACGCTCTCGGAGGCGTGCGCGGGAGGGACCGGGCGGACGTCGTCCCGGTGGTGCGACTGGTGCGGTACGCGTCCTCGAACCGTCGACACAGCCACGCGCGCACGGACGTCCGAGGCGTGGAGCGTCGGCGTGTCTGACCCGGTCGGACTGCGGTGCGTGCGTTGCGGGGCCACCTACGAGCCGGGGGCGCTCTTCTTCGGATGTCCGGCCTGCGCGGATACGGTGCCGGCCAACCTGGAGGTCGTCTACGATTCCCCCCTGCCCGTCGACCTGCGCAGCCGGTGGAGTGTGCAGCGCCCCGGCCTGTGGCGCTATGCGGACGCCCTCCCGGTCCCGGCGGACGCGGCGATCAGCCTGGGTGAAGGCGGAACCCCGCTCCTCGACTGCCGGCGGGCCGGCGAGGCGATCGGACTGCCGGACCTGCTCGCGAAGAACGAATCCGCCAACCCCACCTGGTCGTTCAAGGATCGCCTGGCGAGCGTCGCGGTCTCCTGGGCCTGCTCGCGCGGGCTGCCGGGGATCGCACTCTCCTCCTCGGGCAACGCCGGCGCGGCTGCCGCCGCGTATGCCGCGCGGGCCGGCCTGCCCTGTCTCGTCCTGACCACGCGTGCCTTCCCGGCGGGCATGCAGCGCTTCATGCGCAGCTTCGGCGCGATGGTGGTCGCTGCACCCACGGGTCCCGACCGATGGACGCTCAACCGGGCAGCCGCCCGCGAGTGGGGCTTCCTTCCGGTCTCCAACGTGACGGACCCGCCGGTGGGGAGTCACCCGGTGGCGATCGAGGGCTGCAAGACCATCGCCTTCGAGATCTCGCAGGACCTGGGCTGGCGGCCTCCCGACGTGGTCGTCGTCCCGGTGGCGTACGGCGACGGCCTCTCCGGCATTCACCGCGGCTTCCAGGAGCTGCGGGCTGCCGGGGTCATCGACCGGCTGCCCAGGCTGGTGGCCGTGGAGGCGTACCCCTCCCTGTCAGGTGCGCTTGCGGCCGACGCGCCGGGCCCGGTCGCGACGCGTGGATCCGGCTCCCGGGCGCACTCTGCCGCGGCGCCGACGGGAACGTTCCAAGCGCTGCGCGCGCTGCGCGAGTCCGGTGGGATGGCGATCGCGGTCGGCGACACCGAGATCGCCGAAGCGCATCAGCTGCTGCGCGAACGCGAGGGCATGTTCGTCGAGTTCAGCTCGGCCATGCCGCTGGCAGGCGTGCGACGGCTCGTGAAGATGGGGAAGGTCGCCCCCGACGAACGCGTGGTCCTGCTGGTCACCTCGAGCGGCCTGAAGGACGCCGACGTGACCGGTCCGGGCGGGGAGCTGCCGCTGGCCGATCCCACCCTGCAGTCGCTCACGAACGTGCTGCGAGACCGGTATGGATTCCATGCCTGAGCTCGGTCTGCTCGTCTTTCCCCAGCGCCCGATCGCCGAGCTCGTCGCCACGGCACGCCGGGCCGAGGAGCTCGGCTACTCGGGGATCTGGGTCGCCGACGAGAAGTTCTACCGGGACCCCTTCGTCACGCTCACCGCCATCGGGCAGGCGACGACACGGGTCCATCTGGGAACCGGGGTGACAGAACCGTATGCGCGCCACCCGGCCCTCATCGCGATGGCGCTTGCCACGCTCGAGGAACTCTGCCCGGGACGCGTCGTCGTGGGGCTCGGCGCTGGCGGGCCCGGGTTCGAGCCGATGGGCGTGGTGCGCCGCCGGCCCGCGCGAGCCCTGGCCGAGGCGGTGGCGATCCTGCGCGGGCTCCTGGCCGGCCAGTCGGTGCGGGTTGCCGGCGAGGTCGTCTCGTTCGACGGTCCGGGGCTCAACTTCAGGCCTCGTCCGCTGCCGATCTATCTTGCCGCCCGGGGCAGGCGGGTGCTGGAGACCGCCGGTGCCGTGGCCGACGGCGTGATCCTGGCCCCCTTCGCCTCCCCTGAGGCGATCGCCTATGCCACTGAGGTCGTCCGGCGCGGCGCCCGCAACGCGGGACGTGACACGCCCCGCGTGATCGCGCGGGTGGACGTGGCGATCGAGGATGACCCGGCCAGCGCACGACGCGCGGCGCGCTACTACGTCGCGCTTCCACTGTGGGTGAGCTTCCCGGACTGGGGCTATGCCGAGGCGCTGGGCATCGAGATCCAGGCGCCCCTGCGCGACCTCCTGTCGCGGCGCGACTACCGGGACATCGCCACCGCGGCGGCCATGGTGCCCGAGGCGGCGGTCGACCACTTCGCCATCGCCGGCACTGAGGACGAGGTGGCGGCCCGGCTGGCCGGGCTGCTGCCGCTGGTCGATGGACTGATCGCTCACCCGGTGGCGCCTCCGGAAGGTGATGTCGATGCCACCACCGAACGCATCGCGCGCGTCTGGCAACGGGTGATCGCCAGTGCACCCCCTGCGCAGAGCGCCCTGGGTGAACCTGGGAAGAGGAGCGTGGCATCGCGATGAAGTTCGGGCTCGGGCTCCCCACCTGCACCGCCGGGATGATGTACCCGGTGCCCTTCGCCTCGACGGACGACGTCGTCCGGATCGCGGTCGAAGCCGAGCAGCTCGGGTTCTACGAGGTGACCGGCAACGACCACTACTCGACCCAGCGCTACGTGCGCGGTGCCTTCGCGACCCCGCCCGACTTCTACGAGCCGTTGATCACCTTCGCGTACTGTGCGGCGCGGACGTCCGTGCTGCGGCTGATGACCGGGGTCGTGGTGCTCCCGATCCGCGACCCGGTACCGCTGGCGAAGCAGGTCGCAACACTCGACCGGTTCTCGGGCGGCCGCGTGATCCTCGGCGTCGGCGTGGGCGCCTATCGAGAGGAATTCGAGGCGGTCCGTCCCGACCTGGCGGGTGCCACGCGTGCCGAGCTGGTGGAGGAGGGGATCCGGGCGCTGCGGATGCTGTTCGAGGAACGGCGGGCGACATTCGAGGGACCGCACCACCAGTTCCGCGACGTCGAGATGTTCCCCAAGCCCGCGCAGGCGCCGCTGCCGATCTACTCCTCCGGCAACGCCGAGGGCTCCATCCGGCGGGCCGCGCGATACGGGCAGGGCTGGCTGCCGGCGATCGTGGATGCCAGGCGGATCCGACAGGGAAGGGCCCTGCTCGACCGGTACGCCCGCGAGGCAGGTCGCGACCCGGCCACCATCTCCACGGCGCTGCAGCTCGTGGTGTGCCTGGCCGACACGCCGGCGGCGGCGCGCGAGGCGTTCGAGCGCTCGCAGCTCTTCCACCATCTGGTCTCTCTGCAGCAGTCCACGCTGCAGGGCACGGACGTGGACAGCTACGTGGCGATCAACCTCGTGGGCACACCGGACGAGGTCGGGCGGAGGGTCGAGGAATTCGCCGCGGCCGGCGTCGACCACCTGTGCGGTCTGTACTTCGTCGGCAACACCGTGGACGAGCTGCTCGCCCAGGCGCGCCGTTTCGCTCGTGAGGTAATGCCCGTGTTTCCAGAGCGAGAGGTGACCGCGTGACCAGCGTCCTCAACGCCCCTCGGGCTGTGCGGCTGCTCGAAGCCGCCGGTGTCGATGTGCTCGTCGCGACGAGCTTCCACAACGTCTTCTACCTGACGGGGTACGTCGGCTTCAGCCAGCGCGTGCTGCCGGCCACGCAGGTGTACGCAGTGGCGCGCGCGGACGCGCTCGACCGACCGGTGCTCGTTGCGCCACTCGGCGACCTCGACATGCTGGCGCAGCTGCCGGCCCGGCTCGGGGCGGTGCACCCGTATGGCCGCTTCTTCGTGGAGCCCGGACGTGACGGGGCCGTGCTGACCGACGAGCTCGCCCGCTACGAGGCGCTCGCCTTGCAGGACCCGGGCGGCACCGCAGCGGGGGCGCTCCTGGAGGAGCTGGCGCGGCTGCCGCCGGCCGCGCGGATCGCGCTCGACGAGAGCGGCCTCGCGCCGCAAGTCCGTGACACCGTCCTGGCGCAGCTTGGCGAACGGGTGGTGCCGGGGGCGGACCTGCTTGCCCGCATCCGGATGGTCAAGACGCCGGAGGAGGTCGACCGGTTGGAACGCTCGGCGCTTGTCATGGAGGCCTCGATTCAGGCTGCGCTCGCCGCGGCACGCGCGGGCATGAGCGAAGCCGAGATGGCCGGCGTTTTCGACGCCCGCACGATCGCACAGGGGGCCATGCCGCACTTCACGGTGATCGCCTTCGGCGAGCGTGCGGCCTTCCCGAATGCGGTCCCGAGCGCCGCGCGGCGGCTCCGGCCCGGCGACCTGATCCGCTTCGACGTCGGGTGCATCGTCGATCTGTACCGCTCGGACATCTCGCGCACGGCGGTCTTCGGTGAGCCCTCGGCCGACGTGCGCCAGGCATATGAGGCGATCCTTGCGGGCGAGGAGCGCGCGCTCGAGGCGATGCGTCCGGGGGTGCCGGCGCGGGAGATCTTCGAGGCGGCCATGCGCGGCGTGCAGTCGGCCGGCCTGCCCGGGTACCGGCGTCACCACGTGGGGCACGGCATCGGCCTCGAGACGTACGACCTCCCGATGCTCAACCCCTCGACGGAGACGCCGCTCGAGCAGGGCATGGTGTTCGAAGTTGAGACCCCGTACTACGAGATCGGGTTCGGGGGCGTGCAGGTGGAGGACACGGTCGTCGTGACCGACGAGGGCCGCCGTCTCCTCACCCGCAGCGCGCGCGACCTGGCGGTGATAGGGGCATGAGCCAGCGGATCGGGCCGCGGCAGGCGCGGTCCCGGATGGTCACGCAAACAGCGAAAGGGAGGAGTGGGAAGTGAGCAGTCCGCGTCTCGACAGCAGCACCGCATCGTCGGGTACGTTCGCCGAGCAGGTCGACGACTACTCGCTTCGGCGTGTCCCGGAATCCGCGCTGCACCGCACGAGCGACATCGCGCTCGTGCGGATGGGCTTCACGGTGTCCGCGTCCGACCTCCTGTTCGGGTACACGATCGGCCTCTACTTCGGCTTCTCCCAGGCCATCCTGATCGCCCTGGCGTACTCGGCGGCCATCGCGGTCGTCTCGATCCTCATGGGCTACATCGGCCTGCGCGAGCGGACCTCGTTCGCGCTCTCGTCGCGTTTCGCCTTCGGTCGCGAGGGAAGCCGACTGCCGTCGCTCGTCCTGGCGGCCATCATCACGGGTTTCTACGGCTACGTGCTGGGGATCACCGTCGACGTGTTCCCCGGCCTCACCCCGGCGACCATGGCGGTCTACAGCGTGGTACTCGGCGCGCTCTTCCTGGTGATCTCGGGCCTCGGTTTCGCGCGCGGGCTGCGCTGGGTCGGGCGCGTCGGCGTGCCCCTCATGATCCTGCTCGTGGTGGTCGCGGACATCGCGGCCATCAACCACGCCGGTGGAATCGGCGCAATCGTGCATGCCACGCCGAAGCTCGAGGGCAAGCTCGCCGTCCCGGCCATCATCGGGCTGGGAATCGCCAAGTGGCTGGGCGGCGCGACCGTCACCCCGGACCTCATGCGCTTCGGCAAGAACACGTGGGCCGTGGTGGGGACGACCGTCGCGGAGTTCCTCGTGGGCAACTTCGGGTTCAACCTGCTCGGCCTGATCCTCGGACTCTCGCTCGGTGCCTCGGACCTGGGCAAGGCGTTCGGCCTGCTGGGTATCACCGCGCTGGGCACGATCGCTGTGCTCCTCCAGAGCATCACGGTCGAGATGAACGAGCTCTACGCGGCCAGCCTCGCAGTGAGCAACTCACTCGGCATCGGCCGCCTGACGACCAACGTCGTGGTGGGCGTGATCGGCATCGTCATCGGCTACTACGGGTTGAGCCATGGGATCATCGCCAGCTTCCTGACCTACATCGGAGACATCAGCTACGCGCTCCCGGCGATCCCCGCGATCATCATCGCCGATTACTTCATCGTCGAGCGGATGCACTACCCGGCCAGCCTGGATGACCTGCCGGCCGTCAACTGGCGGGCGATCGCCGCGTTCGTCGTGACGGTCGCCCTGAGCGTGTATCTCGGCATCTACGCCAAGGACACGTTCTGGCACTCCACGCCGATCCTGGGATTCATCGTGTACCTGGTCTTCTCGGTGCCGCAGACCGTGCGCAGCTGGCGCCCGCAGCCCGCCGTGGCCGGGTAGCCGGGACCTGCCCGGCCGTCGACCGCCGTGATGCCGCGCCCGCTCACCGCACAGATGGCACGTCGCGGCACCGCGCCCGGTCACGCCCCCGCTGCGGGCTCCGGTGCGCGGAGGGCGGCGATCACGTCGTCGGGCTCGCCGCGCCTGGTGTAGTCGGCATCGGCGAAGCGCCACGCCACGCTGCCGTCGGTCGCGATCACGTAGGTGGCCGGGATCGGCAACTCGAAGCTGTCGTCGCCGTTGGCGGCAGGCAGGTCGAAGCCGGCGTAGACCTTGCGCAGGGCCTCGGGCAGCCTGAACACCAGCCCGAACGAGCGTGCCACGACGTTGCCGGCGTCGGAGAGGACCGGGAACGCCAGCTCCAGCTTCTCGGCGGTGGACAGCGAGTTGTCCGGCGTCTGCGGGGAGATGGCCACCAGCGTGGCCGCGGCGCGCGTGATCTCGGGCAGCCTGGCCTGCAGCGCCCGCAGTTCGATCGAGCAGTAGGGGCACCAGCCACCCCGGTAGAACGCGAGCACGACCGGGCCCCCGGCGAGCAGCGACGAGAGCGACACCGGGTTGCCGGTCGCGTCCGGCAGCTCGAACTCCGGCGCCCGATCCCCGACCCCCAGGCTCCGCTCGGCCAGTCCCGAGGCGGCGAGCTCCGCGGTCGCGGAATCCATGATCGCCAGGGTCTCGGCCGCGATCCTTCCGCGGGCCGCGTCTCTCCGCTCCCTGAGTGCGGTGGCCAGATCCGTTGCCATCTCGGTCTCCTTCGTGGTGAGCGCCGGCCGTCGCCGGGCGCGTGCAGTACGTGATTTCAGGTAGACAGACCTGTCTGTCTGGGCCATACTATAGCCGATGGACGAGCGAATGTCCCGCGCAACACCGGCCCCAGGCACGGCACCGGCCCCCGGCACGGGACCGGCCCCCGGCACGGGACCGGCCCCCGGCACGGCACCGAGCCCCGGCCAGCGACTGCTCGAGGTCGCGAGCCGGCTCTTCTACGCGGAGGGGATCCACGCGGTGGGCGTGGACCGGGTGATCGCCGAGGCGGGCGTCGCGAAGGCGACCCTGTACGCGCACTTCGCGACCAAGGCGGATCTCGTCGCGGCCTACCTCGAGCGCCGCAGCCTGGCGTGGGTCGCCGAGGTGGAGGAGCGGTCGGCCGGGCGCGAGCCTGGGACCCGGTCCGCGGTGCTGGCCCCGTTCGAGACGCTCCACGAGCGGGCCCGGGCGCCCGGGTTCCGGGGCTGCCCCTTCATCAACGCCGCCGCCGAGTACCCGGACCCGGGACCAGTCGCCGAGCAGGTCGCTGCCCATCGCGGACGCCTTCGGGCGACCTTCGCCGGCCTCGCGGGCCAGGAGGGTTCCGATCCCGGGCTGCTCGATGCCCTGGTCGCGCTCTACGACGGCGCGCTCTCCGCGGCCCACCTGGACCGCGACCCGGAGGTGGTGACGCACGCCGCCTCCGTAGCGGCCGGCCTGGTCGGCAACGGCACGCGCTGACCATCGCCGCGAGATCGGAAGACCCCCGGCGGGCGGTGCATGCGAGCCGGGGGTCTGCTCTCTCCTGCGCGGAACCCCGGGTCCCGCCGGGTCCAGGTCCGGGCCGCCGGTCCTCGCCGGGGCCTGGCACGGCTACGCGCGGCGGCGGTAGCGCAGCAGGGCGAGGGGGGCGAAGACGACGATGATCCCCGCGATCCAGGCGGCGGCCGCGATGACCGTGTGCGGGTCGGGGTTCCCCTCGACCAGGCCACGTGCGGCGTTCACCACCACCGTGACCGGGTTGGCCTGGGCGATGGGGCGCAGCCAGGAGGGCATCGTCTGCACCGGCACGAAGGCCGAGCTGGCGAAGGTGAGGGGGAAGATCGGGATGAAGATGGCGCCCTGGGCCGCCTGCGCCGACTTCGCCCGCAGCCCGATGTTCGCGCTGAGCCAGGCGATCGCGTAGGCGAAGCCGATGACGAGCCCGATGGCGAGCACGGCATCGACCGGGCTGCCGTGGAAGCGGAAGCCGATGAGGTACCCGACCACGGTCATCACGAGGACCGTGTACAGGTTGCGGAGGGTGTCGCTGAAGGTCCGGCCGACCAGCACCGCCGACCCCGCCATCGGCAGGGAGCGGAAGCGGTCGATGAGCCCCTTCTGGAGGTCCTCCGCCAGGCCGATCGCGGTGCCGGTGGCGCCGAACACGACGGTCTGGACGAAGATCCCGGGCATCAGGTAGTCGACGTAGTTCCCGCCGGGCACCTGGATCGCCCCGCCGAAGACGAAGGCGAAGAGCAGCACGAACATGATCGGCGTGATCGTGTCGATCACCGCCAGCTGCGGGTTGCGGACGACCTGCATCAGGTTCCGCCAGGTGATCGTGATGGCGTCGGTGAGCACCCAGCCGGCGCGTCGCGCGCGCGGGGCTGCCGGGGCGAGGGGACGGGCGATGGCGGTCATGCGGCGATCCTCCGGTCCGGGCGCCCGAAGCGGCGCCGGCGCGGTGCTGGGCTGGACGTGGTGCCGTCCGGGTCTGCCTCGGCACGACGCCCGGTGAGGGTCAGGAAGACGTCGTCGAGGCTGGGGCGGTGGAGCGAGAGCTCGGCCACCTCCAGGCCGGCGCCGTCGATCCGGCGCACGACCTCGGCGAGGGTGCCCGCACCGTGGTGCACCGGCACGCTGATGCGGCCGTGCTCGCGGTCCAGGCGCGGCTCGACGGCCGCCAGCGGGCGGAGCAACTCCGCCGCCTCGGGGCCCCGGGCGGTGTCCGCGATGCGGATCTCCACCACGTCCTCGCCGAGGCGATCCTTCAGTTCGTCGGAGGTCCCCTCCGCGATGACCTGGCCGCCGTCGATCACGGCGATCCGGTCGGCCAGCCGGTCGGCCTCCTCCAGGTACTGGGTGGTGAGCAGGATCGTGGTGCCATCGGCGACCAGGCGCTCGATGACCTCCCACAGCCCCACGCGGCTGCGCGGGTCGAGGCCGGTGGTCGGCTCGTCCAGGAAGAGGACGGCCGGGCGCCCACCAGGG
>JAJYDP010000098.1 GCA_021777365.1 Chloroflexota bacterium
GCCTCCACCGTGAGCGGGACGGCGCCGGCGAGGGTGGCGGCGAAGCCGTCCGGGCCGTAGAAGCCGGAAGGCTGGGCGTTTGACGGGTCGTCGAAGGCCACGGTGTAGGTCCCGGCGGGCAGGTCGATCGTGTACGTTCCATCCGGACCCGCGCTGCCGTAGTAGCACCGGGCGGGGGCGGCCGTCTGGCACGCGTCGACGAAGATGCCCGACAGCGGCATCCCGCGGCTGTCCGTCACCCGGCCGGCCATGCTCGGGTAGACCGGCGCCGGGGTCAGCGCGATGTCGACGCCGGTGATGTCGGCATCGGTCACCGGGAGCACGGTTGCCGCGGCACCGTCGAGGGTCGCCCCCGCGGTGGAGTAGAAGGTCCAGGGGTACGGCCTGGAGAGGCCGGTCACCACGGTGCAGGGGCCCGGGAGCATCGCCACCGACCAGGTCCCGTCGGCGGCCGTGGTGGCGGTCCCGCAGTTCGGGATCCCCGTCCCCGGCAGGATCCCGTCCAGGGCGCCACACGCGAAGACGTGAATGCCGGGGAGGCGGCGGCCGCGGGCCGTGACGGTGCCGCTGATCGTCTGGCCGGCGGGCACCTGCACGTTGACCGGGGTGCTCGTCGTGCCCACTGAGATGACCGAGGAGAGCGGCCCGAACGGGGTGAGGCCGCTGCCGTTCACGTAGCCGCTGGGGAGCGCGCCGGTGGGGTCGCTCACCGTCATGCGGTAGGTGCCGGCCGCCAGGTCGCCGATGGTGTAGGTCCCGTCGGCGGCCGTGGTGGCCAGCCCACCGCCGTAGGCCGGGAACTGGTACGCGGCCACCTGCAGCCCGGCGGCGGGGGTGCCGTCGGGTCCCAGGACCGTGCCCGTGATGGACCCGCTCGGTGGTGGGCTCGCGGTCGGGCCGGGGATCGGGCCCGTCGGGCCCGGAGCCGGCGTTGCGGAGGGACCTGTCGTCGGCGTTGCGGTTGGCGTGGGGGTGGGGGTCGGTGGCGGCTGCACCACGACGACCTTGATCACTTCCCGGCCGTAGGCTCCGGTGTCGGTGTAGAGGGCGCGGTAGTAGGCGGTCCGCGATGGCGAGAACGTGTAGGTCGAGTTGCCCGAGCCGTCCAGCGTGAGGGTGGTCAGCACGCTCCAGTGCACGACATCCGGCGACACCTGCCACTGCACCTGTGCGTACGGCGTCCCGCCCGAGGCCGGGAGCCCGACCAGCTGCCCCGGCAGGATCGTCTCCACGTGCATGGGCGGGGCGGGCATGGTGGCCGCGACGTAGGCCACGTGGAACCCGGCAGACGCGAACGCCCCGGGCTCGGAGACCCGGACCCCGCCCTGGACCAGGGTCATCGCGGTCAGCGAGGTCCGGGATCCGTCCGCCTGCAGGCCGCTGAACGTCACGTCAGGGTGGTACGGGCCGAGCCGCTCCCGGGTCCCGTCGGGTGCGGTGGGCGCCTCCACGATCCACTCGGCCGATGCCCGCGGGCCGCTGTAGGACTGCAGCGTGCTGAAGCTTCCCCCGCTGGTGTCGTTGGTCAGGGCGATCTGCCAGAACGTCCCGTTGATCTTGCCGATCGTCACGGTGATCCGGTCGCCGGGCCTCACCGTGACGGTGTCGATGACCTGTTTGAGCGGATACGCCGGCAGGATCTCCCACCACGCCTGCGCGGCGACCCGCCGGGTCGCGGGGTCGTAGATCTCCTCGATCCCGGCCTGGATCAGCGGGCTGTTCGGGCCGATCCCGTCGATCCCCACCCACACGTCGGTGAACGTTTCCCAGGGGGTGGCGGCGATCGTGGGCACGGCGAACGTCCCGGCGACGCCGGTGTAGGGTCCGTAGCCGGCCACGTATCCAGACCAGCCGTCCGAGACGGTGGAGTTCGGGGTGCTCGCGTCCACCGTGCCGTTGCCGACCGCCAGGAGCGCGACCATGGTCGGTACCGCCAGCCAGCGCAGGCGTCGGGGTCGTCCGGGGTCGGTGGGGGAGGTCGGGTTGGTCGGCATCGGCGTGCCCTCGCGCGGCTCCCCATCCTACGACCTCGGCGTGGGCCACACGGGGTCCATGGCCGGTGGGTCGCTCGATGGCGGTCAGAGCGCGGCGACGGTCTCGAGCGCGCTGAGGGCGACCCCGACCTCATCCTGCTGCCCCCGGTCGATGCCGACGGCCGCTGCGAGCGCCCGCCAGCCTTCGAGGGCGCCGGCGACCTGGTCGATGATCGCGCGGGCCTGGCGTTCCGACAGCCCGAAGAACGAGCGAACGTCGAGGACGTCAACCGCCGTCGGCGAGATCGTCCTGCCGTTTACGGCAGTCGCGTGCTCGCGCATTTCGCGGGCGGGGTTGAGGTCGAACGCGGGAGCCAGGCGCCACCCCGACGCGTGACGCAGGAAGCCGTGGTTGCGAAGGTGATCGTCGCGGTTTCCGGCCAGCACGTTGAAGGCCATCCGCCGATAGAGTTGTGCGAGGTCCTCACGCACGTAAGCGGGCGCCAGCTCGTCGGTGATGGCCTGAGCGATGTCGATGTAGTCGGCGCCTTCGGTGTCGGTCCTTCCCGACAGGGTGAGCGCTGACGCGTAGAGCCGACGTCCATCGGCCGTCCGGTCGAAGCGGCGGGTGACGAATGTGCGGGCTGGGCCGGCAAGCGTGAGCAGTTCGGTGTCGGCGACCTGGATCCCCGCGGCTCGGGCGAGCTCGGCATAGACGTGCTCCCAGGCCCCGACGTCCCGCCGGTCGGTCCGCGATGGAAACTTCGCGATCCACAGGCTCCCGTCTGGACCCCGGTAGTTCGCCTTCGGCCGCACGCCGCCGAGGGAGGAGCCTGGCCCCACGAGGAGCGCGACTTGCTCGTCGGTCATCGAACGAGGGTCGTCCTCGAAGCGGCGGACCATCTCCTGAAGCGTCCGCAGGCGCAGGTACGGAGGGATCGCTGGCTCCCGGTCGGCGACGAACGGGCCGTCGACCCCGTGCCGCAGGCGAAGAGCGCCCATCCTCGTCTCGTCGGCGACGCCGACGAGGAACTCCCAGCTGTCGAGGCTGCGCCCGGCCCGGCGGACCATCAATGCCTCGCCCCACGTGTCGGGCGCAGTGTCCGCGAAGATGCCCGGAAGCCGCCGGCCCGGGATGGTCTGGAGCGCGTCGGTCAGCGGGAGCGCTGGGTCGATGGCAAACCGTCGACGCGCATCGGCGAGCCACGAGCGCGCGTATTGGAACCCGATCGAGAGGATGGGGCCAGGCCAACGGGTGATCACCCCGACCGGGCGGCGCTCGCCCAGCTCGGGCGCGTCGAGGACGACAACGAGGTCCTGGCGGCGGTCAGAGCTCATCGGCGAGCCCTCGCGAACGAGCGCGCCGCGGCCTGCCGAGCCGTTCGTCGGCGATCGCGGCGCCGGCCTCGTCGCGCTCAGCGATCCGGTCGATGTCGGTCGCGAGGCCCAGGACTTCGAGGTAGCGCACGAGGATGGCGGCGCTCACGCTCAGGTCCCCGTGCTCGAGCCGTGAGATCGTCGGGCTCGACGCGACGACGCGCTCCGCCATCTCGGCGATGCTGATCCCCCGCCGTCGACGCGCGAGGCGGAGCCGAGCACCAAGCTCGGCAGCCTGGCGCTGGGTACCCGGGAACAGCGATCGCTTGGTCCTTCCCATCACACATACTATTGCTCGTAGATTGGTCTACTGTCAATAGTATGATAGGAGTCACGAGCTGGGCCACCTGTGTGGGGGCGACCGTTCGGTCGAATCCATGCACTCGAAGCTTCCATGGCACCCCACGCCCGGACGCGTCCGGTGCCCTGTCGAGGCAACTGGCCGAGCACATTCCCCCCTGGTTCCGCCTGCGGGCTATCCTCTGCGCATGTCACGGTTCATCCGCGCCGCGCTCGCGGTCGCGCTCGTTGCCGGCGCAGTGGCGGCGGCTCCGGCGCGAGCCCGGGCCGATTCCTCGTCCAACATCCCGGGGATTCCGCTGCCCGGCCCCGTCGTCACCGGCCAGCTCGGCGGGCCGATCTACGACGTGGTGTACCGGATCACGGTCCCGGCCGGGTACGTGGTGGTGGCGGGGCTCTCCGGCAGCCCGGGCACCCTGTTCGGGCTCTACCTCTTCGACGGCACGGCCACCACGGTGGTGGGCACGCAGGGGCTGGTGGCGAGCTCCACGGTGGTGGGGACCGAGCAGCACATCTCCTACCCGTCGACGCTCGGAGGCACCTACTACATCGACCTGAACGGCGCCAGCAACGTCGAGGGGACGTACACGCTGGTGGTCCAGGTCGTCGCCGACACGGCGATCCCCGTGGCGTCCCTGTCCCTCGACAACGGGCGGCTGTCCACGAACTCCGCCACCGTGAGCGTGATCCTGACCGGCTACGCGAGCCTCTCGGGCCTCTCGGAGATGGCGTTCAGCGCCGACGGGGTCACCTGGGGCGCCTGGCAGCCGTACGCCGCCTCCTCCAGCTGGACGTTTCCGCCCGGCGACGGCGTGAAGACGCTGTGGGCAAGAGTCCTGAACGGCGTCGGCGTCGCGTCCGCGCCCGTGTCCGCCTCCATCACGCTCGACACGGTGCGCCCAACCGTCACCGCCATCCGGCCCACCGCCGACTCGGCCGTGGTGGGCCTGCGGCCCACCTTCACGGTCCGTTTCAGCAAGCCCATCGATCCGTCGTCCTGGGGGGGTCTGGGGCTGGTGGTGCAGGCGGCGAACGGCGCCCCGGTCAGCGGGACGTACGCGTACGACGCGACGTCGTGGACCGGCTCGTTCACGCCGGCAGCGGACCTCGCGGCCGGGCAACCGTACGTGGTGACGGTGGGGAGCGTGGTCGACCTTGCCGGGAACGTGGTGTCCCCGATCCCGTCCTGGACCGTGACGCCGCTGCGGCCTGCCAGCCTCTCACTGACCGGCTCGGCGCGGGTGGTCCTGCCGGGGGCCAGCGTGACGCTGACCGCCACCACGCCCGGGCTCGATACCTCGGCGGTGTTCCTGCAGACCCTCGTGCCCGGTGCGACCACGCCGGCCCAGTCCGGTCCGTTCACCGTCGCCAGCGGGACGGTGTCGACCACCGTCGCGCCGGTCGTGAACTCCTGGTACCAGTTCCTCTACCCGGGCTCCCGCACCGACGCCTCGACCACCTCCAACCAGGTGCGCGTGATCGTCCGGCGGCTCGTCTCACTGGTGGGGGTGCCCGCGTCCGTCACCCAGTCGGCGGCGGCGGGCCGGCCGGTCACCCTCACCGCGCAGGTGTCGCCCGTCGGGACGCCTGCCCACCTCTCGTTCCAGCTGTACCGCTACGTGGCCGCCCGCCGCGCGTGGATCTACGCGGGCAGCCTGGGCCGCACCACCGACGCGCAGGGGCAGGCCACCGTCCGCTGGACCCCCGTCGCCGGCCGCTACTACTGGCGCGTCGCGTCGCTCCCCACCCCCGACTTCGCCAACAACGTCAGCCCCGTCTACCGCTGGCTGGTGCGGTAGCCGGGCGCGGCTGCCGCCAGCCGCTCGGCACGGCACCCGTCCGCGGGTGGCACCTGGCAGTACGCGCGGCTGTATACTGCGTGGTAGACAGATCGTGCAATCACGGTGTGAATCCTGTGACGATGCTGCGGATCAACGAGCGGACCAGGGCCGCGCTGCGGAAGCTCGCGGAGCAGCGCGGCGAACCCATGTCGAAGGTTGTCGAGGAGCTCGTGGACGCAGCGCAAGACGAGCAGTTCTTTGCGTCGGCCGATGCGGCGTATCAGCGTCTTCGAGAAGATCCCGACGCCTGGCGCGCCGAACTTGGTGAGCGCGCGGCCTGGGAGCCGACCGTGGCCGACGGCCTCGGCGACGCGTAGGTGGTGCCCGAGCGCGGCGACGTCTGGGTCGTCGATCTGGATCCGACTCGCGGCCACGAACAGGCGAAGACACGACCGTGCATCGTGGTCTCGGATGACCGCTTCAACCGCAGCGCGTCCGGGCTCGTGGTTATCGTGCCGCTCACGTCGGTGAACCGCGGCATCCCCTGGCACGTCCGGGTCGCGCCGGTGGACGGCGGCGTGCGCCAGGAATCCTGGGCCATGGTCGACCAGCTGCGGACGATGTCGCGCGATCGACTCGTCGGCGATCCGTGGGGCCGGGTCTCCCCGGCCGTGATGGCGGCGATCGAAGAGCGATTGCGCCTGCTGCTCGGGCTCGCCTGAGTGCGGCAGCAAGGGGACCCGGTGTAATCCGTCCAGACCGCAGAGCACGGGGGAGCCCGGGGCTGCGGCGACGAGGCCGGGCGATGGAAGGAGCGGCGCTACCAGTGCAACTACGCGCGGCGAAAGCGGACGCAGGCGCGGGAGGCAAGCCGACTCACTTGAGTCCTATGGACGCTTGTGTGAGCGGTTCTAGGCCCGGTCCACACTGGGGACGGGCCGACTTAGGCACACAGAGCGTCACCCGCGCCGCGTCCATGCCTGGGCCAGGACCGCCGACCACGCGACGACGACGAGGCCCATCGCTGCGACGATCGCGGCCTCCACGGGGCGGTACACGCCCGGCTGGAACAACCACCCGAGCAGCATTGGCGCGATGAACATCAGGGCCGACCGGGCGATGAGCGCATTGACCAGCCGTTGAGCCTGGCCTTGTCGCGCTGGGCCCTGACGAGGCGTCGGAGTGGGTCTCGCCACAGCAGCAACCAGGACTCGCGCGGTGTTCGGGAGGCGGGAGAGCTCGAGGTAGGGACCCGCCACGTCCGCCGCACCCACGATCCAGCCGACCGCACCGGTCAGCGCGAGGAGGATGAAGGCGATCGGCCGGTTCGAGTCGGAGATACCCGCCCCGCTCGACTGCGGGAGTAGTAACGCCCCCAGGAAGCAGGCGAGCGCGATCCCCACTGGGATCCACAGCGTCGCGAGTGACGATAGCCCAGTCGGGCGCTGGATCACGACGCCTGCTCCCGAGCTTCCACGTTCTCGGCCCGTTCGGGGGACCGGAAGGGCATGGGATCGGTGCCGAACAGCACGGTGATGACCCACTCGGAGCGGAACCCGGCATTGTCGAGCCCGCGCCAGGGCAGCCGGCGCAGGCGCTCCGAGCGCATCGCGGCGGTGAGCGCGTCGGTGTAGAAACGGGCGGCATCCTGCCGGTTCGAGTGCGCGGCGATGAGGGCGAGCCGGATGTCGAGCCGCGTCAGGTTCGAGACGCGGCCGCGCCCTGGGACGAGCGCGCGCCGGACTGCGGTGAGATAGCGCTCGATCGCGCCCGTCGAATACGGTCCCTCGCCGTCGAGCCGGGCCTGGATCGCGTCGCCGTTGTCGCGCAGGAACTTCTTGATCGAGGGCGTGGCTTCCTTCATCGCCCGAGCTCGCCACGCGCGAAACAGCGCAGGGTCGGCGAGCGCCGCCTCGCCGGCCTTCACGAGGGGATGCGTGCCCGGATACATCCGCGCGCGGTTGAACCGCCGACGCAGCAGGTCCCAGGTGTGCCACGTTGAGGCATGGATCCGGATCCCGGGCCACACGAACTCGGCGGCGTCCGCGAGGTCCTTCCAGCGATCGGCGAGCACCTCCTTCGGGCGACCGGGCAAGCTCCGGAAGAACGCCACCCACGCGTCGAAGCCGTCGTTGGGGACCGCCCGGGCATGGACGACATGGAAGCCCGTCGCGGTCGGCACGCCTCCCGCCAGCACCGCGAAACCCCAGTCGCCCCCGCGCTTGGGCTGCCCGGCCCTGGCCGTGCCTGCGCCGTAGAGAGCCGACAGCTTGAACTTCGTGGCGTCCACCACGAGTGGCTTGTCGGCCGGCCACTCGCGATCGGCGGTCATAGCCACCAGCAGCGCGCCGTAACGGTCGAGCCAGTCGCCGGCGAGCCGCGCGTCCTCCTCGGGGCGGACGATCTCGTAGCGTTTCCCGGCCCACGGGCGGAGGCGGAACTTGGGAGCTGGCGGGAAGGCGGGCGGCCGCGGAACGCCGGTGATGATCGCCCGCTGGTCGAGTCGCGCGTGGCGGCCCTCCCTGGCCTCCCGGATGGCCTTTCCGAGGCTGAGGCCCTGGCCGATGTAGCGCAAGAACGACACCACGTGGTCGAGGTGATACCAGGCATGCTCGGCGACCGGGTAGCCGCTGTCCCAGTCGCGCTCGCACGCGACGCACAGCCCGAGCAGGTCCTCGGTGATGGCCCGTCGAGGCGCGTGCGGCTTCTTCCGATCAGCGAGACACACGTATCGCTGTCGGCGCAGGCGCGAGGTCTTACCCCAGGGGACGACAGGCGCGTCAGGATGTTCCGCGCACGTGGGGATGGATGACTGGTCCATCCCGAAGCGCTCCGTTGAGGCGAGGCCGGGGTGGCCTCAGTCCGTCCCGCATCCTACCTGATCCACACAAGCGTCCATAGGTTTCACTTGACAACGCCCGGCAACCAGATGATAGTGAATACGCTATCAGGAGGGCCCACCGAGTGAGAGCCTCGATGCTGGTCCGCAGCGCCAGACGGCAGGCCGGTCTGACTCAGCGCGAACTCGCGCAGCGCACGGGCATTCCGCAAAGCACGATCGCACGCATCGAGCGCGATCAGAACGACCCGCGTGCGAGCACGCTCAACTCGCTCCTCATCGGTTGCAGCCAGACGCTGATCGGGTCGGGTTTCGCCCCCGACACCACACTCGAGTTGAGCGAACGGGCGGCACGCCACCTGCCAGAGATCACCCGCAGGCTGGCGGACGGCTTCCGGCCCAGCCGGATCATCCTGTTCGGGTCGCAGGCCAAGGGCCAGGCCCGCCGCGACAGCGATCTCGATCTCCTGGTCGTCGTGGCGCATGTCGACGACAAGCGCCAGTTGCGCGTGGCCATGCGACAAGCCGTCGCCGACATTCCGATCGACAAGGACATCCTGGTCATCACCGAACGCGAGGCGGCGGCCCATCACGGCCGGCCGGTGTTGTCCACGGCGCTGCGCGAAGGAGTGCCGGTGTATGGCCGCTGAGCAGAAGAAACCCGCGGAGGAACACGTCGCGGAGGCCGCGACGTGGCTCGGTTACGCGCAGGGCGATCTCGCCACTGCGCGAAGCAACCACGCCGATAAGTCCGTGCCCAATCGGAACGCCGGACACATGGCTCAGCAGGCGGCCGAGAAGGCCATCAAGGCCGTCATCCTTCTCGAGAATCGCCCGTTCGACATGATCCACGACGTAGATACGCTGGCCCGCCAGGTCCCGCAGGACTTCGTCGTCCCGACGCCGAGCGAGGACCTATCGTGGCTGACCGACCTCGAAACGAGCTCACGGTATCCCGAGCAGGGCGAGGTCGTGACCAGCGAGGACGCTGAGCGCGTAATCGACATCGCCGAAGCCATTGTCGCCGCCGCTCGCAGCCATTTCGCGGCCCGCGGCGTGGATTCCGATCTCTTCGTCTCGAGTTAGCAGGCGAGCAAGCGCGGGCGCGCCTCGAGGTGGGCTCCGTGGCGATTCCGGCAGCCGCCGGGCTGCACATAGTATCCTATGCGTATGTTCACGGAGCGAACGCAGGTTCTGCTGTCCAGGGAGCAGCTGGCGCGGCTGAAGCGGGCCGCGCGGCGCGAAGGCCGGTCGGTCGGCGGCGTGATCCGCGAGGCCATCGACGCGTACACCACCGCATCGTCCGATCGCCGGCGAGACGCCGTCCGCCATCTCCTCGCGATGGACGCGCCCGTCGACGATTGGGACGTGATGAAGGCCGAGATCATCCGTGGGGCGACGGGCGAGGAGTGACGTTCTTCCTCGACACGGCCGTCTTCATGTACGCCGGCGGACGCGACCACCCGCTGCGTCCGCCCTGCCAGGCGATCCTCGAGCGCGTGGCCGCCGGCGCGCTCGACGCGACGACCTCGGCGGAGGTGGTGCAGGAGATCCTCCACCGATTCGTCGCAATCCGGCGTCCCGACATCGGCACGGCGATGGCGCGAGACGTGCTCGATGCGCTCGAGCCGCTGCTGCCGATCACCCACGGCGTCGTTCGCCGGATGCCCGACCTCGTGGAGCGCTACCCGTCGCTCGCCGCCCGCGACCTTGTGCACGTGGCGACGTGCCTGGAGGAGGGGATCGAGACGATCATCAGCCCCGATAGCGTCTTCGACGACGTCCGGGAGATTCGTCGGCTGGATCCGACCGGGCTGATCGCCTGACGGGCAAGGAGTCTGGCGCAGGCCGGGGCTCGCCTTCGCGCGGCCTGCGGCACAGGCGCCCGGTCCGGTTCCGCCGCGCGATCCCTTCATTCTTCGGTTGACATTGAAGGATTAAGCAGAGATCATCGCAACAACCCTTCACTTGCGACCCGAGAATGAAAGGATGCGGCCGAGGTGCCCCGGTTGGTCGAGCGGCGGTGGGAGGGGAATCCGGCTGCGCCAGGTGGCCGCAGGGCGCGGGCCTCGTTCGCGTATCGCGCGTTCGTCCCCGACAGCATCGGCGCGCTGAACCCGGCGGTGCCGTTCCAGACCGCCGGCGCGGCGGCGGATGCGGAACGATCCATCCGGACACTCAACGAACGGGCCAGCGCAGCGGGCCTCGAGGCGATCGGGCCCCTCTTGCTGCGGTCCGAAGCCGTTGCCTCCTCGCGCATCGAGGGCTACCAGGTCAGCACGCTCAACCTCGCCAGGGCACTCGTCGATCCGCGAGCCGCCCGCGGGAGCGCGCGCACGGTCGCCGCGAACGTCAGTGCGATGGAGGAGGCCATCGCTCGCGCCGAGGACCCATCGCCGATCCGCGTCGCCGACATTGAGGCGATCCACCGGACACTGATGGCGCAGGAGCCGGATGCCACGCCGGGTCGGGTGCGCGAGGTGCAGAACTGGTTGGGGGGACGCCTCGACAGCCCCCTCGACTCGGAGTTCGTGCCTCCTCCAGAGGACCAGGTCATGGGCCTTCTCGAGGATCTCGTCGTGTTCATTGAGCGTGACGACATCCCGCCCGTGGCCCAGGCCGCAATCGCGCACGCTCAGTTCGAGACCATCCATCCGTTCATCGACGGCAATGGCCGTGTTGGCCGATGCTTGATCCACGTCGTTCTGCGACGCACAGGTGTGGCGCCGCGGTTCGTGC
Organism: Chloroflexota bacterium; assembly: GCA_021777365.1. The sequence goes on from JAJYDP010000098.1 coordinate 11,010, forward strand.
CGCCGGTGTCGATCGTGATGGCGGCCCGCCCGACCTCATACGTGGGCGGCCTGGTCGGTTTCCGCGAAGGGCGGATCGCCGATTGGGTCGAGTCGTTCGCGAACGCGTGCCGTCTCGCGGCGGATCACGCCGCCGCGCTCGCCGCCCAGGTGGCCTACCTCCAGCAGGAATGGGTCCAACGGGCTGGACGCCCTCGCGCGGACTCTGCGGCGGCCAGGCTCATTGCCCTTCTCCCGGCCCAACCGATCGTGTCCGCTCCCACGATCCGCGCGGCGATCGGGACCAGCCAGCAGCAGGCGCTTGTCGGGCTCAAGGCGCTCGCGGAGGCCGGTGTCGTGCGGCAGATCAGCGAGGGGAGCTACGACCGCCAGTTCGCGGCGACCGAGCTGTTCGACCTGGTGACCGCGTACGAGGAGCGGATCGCCGGGGGAGCCCGAGCGTCCTGATCCTGCCACGGCGCCCGCGTCGAGATCCTCGGGAGTTCGGGATCCGTAACCCTTCCGCAAGGTGCCCGGTCCGAGACTGGCGCGCATGAACACGCAGCCGGCCCCGGACACGCGGACCGCGCCCCCGCCCGGCGAATCCGGCTCCTGCTGCGCACGCGTCCCGCCCAGCATCCCGCGCCCATAGAGATTCG
>JAJYDP010000099.1 GCA_021777365.1 Chloroflexota bacterium
CCGACCCGTTCGCGCGCGCGGTCGCCTCGGCTGCCGAGGAGGCAGCACAGATCTTCACGACGCTCGGACGTCAGGGGCAGGCCGCGCTGGCGCGGTACTGGCTGGCGATCGGGCAGTGCCAGCAGGGGGACGTCGCGGAGTGCAGCGGGATCCTGCATGCCCTGCTGGAGGAGGTCCGCGACGGGCTGCGCGTCGCGCCCGACTTCGAGCTGCGGCTCCTGATGGCCCTGTCCGGCATCGCCGCCCGGAGCGGCGACCACGCCGCCGCCCTGGCACACCTCGGGCAGATCCAGGAGCTTGCCGCCCGCCTGGACGCCAGGCGGCGCGCCGCCTTCTACGGGGACATCGCCCTGGGCTGCCGCGACGCCGGCGACTTCGAGTCCGCCATTCGCGCCGGCACGGTCAGCCTCGCCCTGTATCGCGCGGGAGAGTCGGACCTGGAACTGGCGGCACTGGAGAACGACCTGGCCATCGCGTGCCTTGCGCTCGGCGATGCCGGCCGCGCGGCCGAGCTTGCGACCGATGCGCACGAACGCTACGCGCGCCTGGGGGAGGAGGGACCACTCGCCCGCGTGCTGGGCACGGAAGCCCGGATCGCGCTCGCGCAGGACGCCCGTGAGGACGGACTCCGGCTGGCGCGTGAGGCCCTGGATCTTGCCGGGCGGACCGCCAACCGGCATGCCGAGATCGACGCGCTCATGACGCTCGCGCGGGCCGAATCGGCCTCGGGGCGGCGCGACGAGGCGATCAGGCTCTACGAGCGGGCCGCGGCGACCGCGCGCGCGAACGGGTCGGCCCCCCGACTCCGCGAGGTGCTCGGGGAGTGGGCGGAACTGCTCGCCCAGTCGGGAGAGCACGAGCGCGCCTTCGAGCTGATGCGGGAGGCGTTGAAGGGCCGCCAGTAGGCGACCGGCACGACACCGCTGGCGGGGCGCCGCACGCGCAACGCCTCCGACGCCGCGCCCACAGCGGGGCCCGCAGGCCAGCTGTCGTCAGATCCCGGGTTCGGCGACCTCGGCCCGGCGCGGACGACCAAGGGCCACGGAGCCCACGATCACCGCGCCCCCGACAAGCTGTGCGACGGTCACACCCTCGCGGAGCAGCGCCACCGCGAACAGCACCCCGAGGAACGGCTCCAGGTAGGTGAACAGCGCGGCACGTGCGGCGCCGACCCGGTGGATCGCGGTGAAGTAGAGGATGTTGGTCAGGCTGACGCTGAGCAGCGCGGCATAGAGCAGCGACAGCCACGCGTCGCCCGGGACGGATCCCCAGTGCTGGCCGACCAGGTCGGGCAGCGCGAACGGCACGAGCGCCGCCGTCCCCACGACCATCATGAACGCGGACAACTGCAGCGCAGAGTACCGGGCCATGAGCGGGCGGATCAGCACCGAGTAGGCTGCCCAGCTGGCCGCGGTCGCGAGCGCGAGGAACTCCCCGAGCGGCACGTCCGACCCGGCGCCTGCGGCCGGAGTGCCTCCGAGGACCACCAGCGCCACGCCGCCGATCCCCGCCCCGAGCGCAAGCCAGTGGGGACCGTCCAGCCGCTCCTGCCGCCCGGCCACGGCAAGCAGCGCCGTCCAGATCGGGATGGTGCCCATGAGCAGCGCCACGTTGGTCGCGCTCGTCACGGACAGGGCCCCCACGAAGGCGACCTGGTTCACCGTGATACCGCACAGGGCCGCGGCCAGCAGCAGGGGGAGGTCGGCTCGCCGGAAGTGCGGCCATCCCTCGCGCCACAGGACGACCGCGACCGTGGCGGCGCCACCGACCACGAACCGCACGACCGAGAAGGCAAGGGGCAGGATGTCGCCCACGCCGACCTTCACGGCGGAGAAGTTGAGGCTCCAGATCACGACGGTGGCGAGAAGGGCGATCTCGGCGGATGCGTCGCGGCGCATCCGCGCATCCTACCGGCGCGATCCCGCCTCCTGCCGGGGCCTTGCGACGGGTGTCAGCTGGCCCGCATACGCCGCAGCAGGCCCGTCTCGGGCTCCCCTGAGTTCCTGGGCCACGGGATCGGGGCTCGCGCCAGCAGGGCGGGTCCGGACTCGGGCGTGGCAGGTTGCGTGCCGTCCGCCTCGACCGGCGTCTCCGCTTCGACGGTGGCTGACGCCGCGGCCAGTGCGTCCGCCTCCGCGGCGGCGAGCGCCTCGGCGGCCGCCACTGCCTCGTCGGATTGCGATTCGGCCGGGGTGCCCGGCTCCGCAGCGGGTTCCGGTACAGCGGCGGGCCCCTGCTCGGCCGCGATCACCCGGTCCGGCTCGTCCCCGGCATGCGCGTCGGGCTCGGTCGTGATCGCTTCCGTGACGGCTTCCGTGACGCCTTCCGCCGAAGCGGCGGCGACTTCGGTGGTCGCCGAAGGTTCGCTCGCGGCCGTCGCCTTCGCCCCTGCCTTCGCCTTGCCGGCCGCGCTCCGGGCCGGTTCGCCGTCCGACGCGTGCCCTGCCGTGTCACGCTGATCCTGGAGATCCACCAGCTCCTGGACCAGTGCGAGCTGACGCCGGACGATCGTCCGTTCGCGCTCCAGCGTCTCGATCGAGCTTGTCAGCTCGTCGTCCTGCTCCTGCAGCTGCGCGCGGAGGGCGGCCAGAGATTCGATCGCGTTCACGCCTCAACGCTAGACCGCGATCGGGGCCGATACAACGGCCCGCGGGGTGCACGAAAGGACTGGCGAGCCTCGCCGTTGGTACCGTGCGCCACGACGACAGCGGAACAGCGACGGTGCGCGCCGGGGGGGCGCGGCTCGCGTGCGGCCGACGCATCCGTCAGTCAACGCGGCCCCCGTGCGGCCGACGCATCCGTCAGTCAACGCCCCCCGCGGACCAGCCCGGGGCCTCGGCCAGTCGCCCGGTTCAGTGCGCCCGGTGCGAGCGCGTTGCGCCTACTTCCCCGAGCCGCCGCCCAGGTAGCGCAGGGCCACCGCCGCGTGGAGGGCCATCCCGGCAGCCATCGACGCCTCGTCGAACACGACCCGGTTGGAATGGTTCTGCGGCGCGGTCGCCTCGTCCACGTCCGCCGGCCGGGCACCCAGCTGCACCATCGCGCCGGGCACGCGCTGGAGCACGTACGAGAAGTCCTCGGCACCCATCAGTGGCGCGTCGAGCACGTGGACCCGGTCCGGGCCCAGCAGCTCGATCACCAGGTCGCCCACCATCCCCACGAACGACGGCGTGTTCACGGTGACGCCGTACCCGGGCTCGATCTCGAGCTCCGCGGTCGTGCCGTGGGCCGCGCAGATCCCCTCCACCACCCGTCGCACGCCCGCGTGCACCTTCGCGCGCGTCGCCTCGGACACCGTCCGGATCGTCCCGTCCAGGTGTGCCGTCTCCGGGATGATGTTGTCCCGCGTGCCCGCCACGACGCGACCCACCGTGATCACGGACGGATCGAACACGTCGACGGTCCGGGTGATCATCGTCTGGAGCGCCAGGATGATCTCGGCCGCCACGGGGATCGGGTCCACCTCCAGGTGGGGAGTCGAGGCATGCCCCCCGCGGCCCCGCACCGTCAGGTGGATCGTGTCGGCGGCCGCGTAGATCGCGCCCGGTCGCAGGGCGATGGTCCCCGCGGGGTAGCGGGTCCCGATGTGGATGGCGAATGCCGCCTCGACGGGGGTCGGCGCGGAGTCCAGCAGCCCCTCGTCGAGCATGTACCTGGCGCCGTGCCAGCCCTCCTCCCCTGGCTGGAACATGAGCAGGACGTTCCCCCTGAGACTGGCGCGCCGGTCGACGAGCAGGCGCGCCGCGCCGAGCAGCATCGAGATGTGCGTGTCGTGGCCGCAGGCGTGCATGGTGTCGCCGGTCTCGGATGCGAACTCGAGGTCGGTGTCCTCGTGGAGCGGCAACCCGTCCATGTCGCCGCGCAGCAGGATGGTCGGGCCCGGCTGGGCGCCCTGGATCACGGCGGTGACCGAGCTGACGGCACTGCCCAGACGGGGCTCGAGCCCGAGCCGCTTCAGCTCGGCGACAACGATCGACTGGGTGGCCGGCAGCTGGAGGCCGACCTCCGGCCTCCGGTGCAGGGTGCGCCGCACGGCGACGATCTCGGGAAGGATGGACTGCGCGTCGGCAAGGAGGTTGTCGGTCATGGCGTGAGTATGGCGCGGCGGCCCCTCGCAGGGCGCCGTCTGCCACCAGGGCGTCCCACGCTGCTCGAGCCCCCAGCGTCGACCCCGGCAGGGGTCGGAGCGGGACCAGCCGCCGCTGCCGTCACTCCGGCGACACGTCCCAGATCGCGGCGTCCACCACCGACTTGAGCAGCACCTGGCTCCAGGCGGCCCCTGGATCGGGATCCATGAACTCCGACACGGCCTCGCGCCATACCTTCGCGTATGGGTTGTCGGGGTCCCTCTGCGCCGCGGACAGCGTGTCCAGCGCGGCATAGGAATCGAGCCCTTCGAGCACGCGGTACTGACCTGCCCCCTTCTCGGACGAGAACGCGGTGACGAAGGTTCCGACGTACGACATGCCCGGCGGATACGCCGCGGCGATCCGCTGCTCGTTCGCCGCCAGCCACCGCTGGAAGGCCTCCTCGCGTCCGGCCCGAACGCTGAAGCCGGTCTCCTGGATGAACCGCATGGCAGCCACCTCCATCGGTCGTCGGCCGACCCGTGCCCGGCGGGCGCCCGGCCGGCGAGCCGTCCTGCACGGCGGACCGACCGCCCCGACGTGGCCGGGTCGACACGCAGGAAGTGTCAGGCGCGGGCGTTCCCCGGGCGTTCCTCGACGGGATCCGCGACGGACTCCGCGGGACCCCGGGTCAGCGATGCGCCCCCCGTGGGGTGCCTCCGTCGCGGCGGCACGAGCCGGGGCCAGGCGGCACGAGCCGGGGCCAGGCGGCACGAGCCGGGGCGATCAGTAAAGCGGGCAGACCTGCGGGCGCGGAGTCGGATGCGCAGCGGCGAAGGTGGCGGTGGTGCCGGCGATGCGCCGGGCGACCACGAACAGCTTGTTGTAGGTGCCGTACGGGCCCTCGGACGTCTGCAGCCAGACTTCCTGGCTGGTAGTGGCCGCGAGCGCCGCCGGCACCGTGTACTGGTGCCTCAGCACCTTGATCACCTGGTAGGTGTACATGTGGTCGTCGCTGGTCCAGGCGTAGACCTTCATCCCGATCATCCGGGCCCCGTTGTTCACCAGCGATGCGTTGAGCAGCGGCAGGAACATGCCGGTCCGAGCGTGCGCGTAGATGAAGGCGGCGCCGCCCTCGCCGGGCTGCGAGTACTCAGGCATGTACATGGCCACGTTGCAGTAGGGGAACGCGTTGCCCTTCTGCAGCACGACGGGCAGGTCGATGCCCATCGCCGGGATCGCGACCCTGGTGGCGACGGCGTACTTCAGGAGCCCACAGTGCGCGTCCGTTCCGCTCGCGATCCGGGCGGCGATGTTCCCGCTCCACGTGGCGCGCCAGACGGTGGCCTGCTGCGCCGCCGTGAGCGTGCTGGTGCCGGTGACGCTGCCGCTGGCGTCCGTCCTGACGGCGGCGAGCTTCACCACGGCGATCGGCTTCGCGCAGGTCCCGCGGTAGACCATCACGGAGTACGAGGTCGACGGCTGCAGCCCCTGCGCGGTGATCGACATCACGCCGGTGCCGGTCGTGTACGCGACCAGCGTGGCCGTGCCGCTGATGCCGCCGCTGAGGTCGGCGCGCCAGATCCGCCGGGCCTGCATCGCGTCCGCCGACGGAACGGCCAGCAGGGCGAACGTGGCAAGGACGAGGAGGAGCGTGGCGACGCGAAGGGGGAGTTTCATGCGGACTCCTGGCTGCAGTTCGGTCCGGCATCAGGGCCGGGGTTCGCGGGCGACGACTCGGCATCGAGCGTGCCCTCCGGGCCGTGCGATGGGCACGGCGTCTGCTGTCCCGGGCGACAGGATACCGGCAGAGCGGCTGATCGCGCCGGCGCGGCCGCCGATGGCCGGCCGGGAACCGGGCGCCGCGGTGCGGTCCTGGCCCGAGCGGCGCAATCCGGTCGCCGTCGGGCGGCGTGTGTGGTCGCCGTCGGGCGGCGCGGCCTGGTCGCCGTCGGGCGGCGTGTGTGGTCGCCGTCGGGCGGCGTGTGCACGAGGTGCACGCAAGCGACCAGTGCGCCGGCGGGGTATCGTCGGTGGACGGACTGACCACGCGCTCGGTCGAGTCGTGTGCATCCCATGCACGGAACGAACGGGATGGATGGCGTGTCGGGCCCGCGACGCCGGAAGCGTGCGTCGGGTGCACCAGTTGCACAGAGCGTGCCCCAGTTGCACAAAGCCGTGCGCCACGTGCACATCTGGACCCTGCACGCGACCACCCGTGTCCCCGCGGCTCATTTGCCGGTCGCGTACGTGCATGTGGCGCACGCGGGTCCGGCGGTCCGGGTCGTATCCATGGAATTCGGGCTCCCTCTGTCGCGCACGTGCACGGGGTGCACGCGGGAGCGGTGGTGGACGGTCGGACACACTGGAGTCCGGCCTTCCCGGTCTCAGGTGTGCATCCGGTGCACGGCCGGCCTCCGGATCGCGGCCACACCCGGTGCACGGCCCGCAGGCAGATCACAAGCGGCATGCCCGGTGCACGGCCGGCCCCGAATCGCGGCCACACCCGGTGCACGGCCCGCAGGCAGATCCCAACCGGCATGCCCGGTGCACGGCCGGCCTCCGACGAGGTGCAGTCGCCGCCAGGATCAGCCGGGAAGGTCGCACGCGATCGCCACGGGGCCAGCGACCCGGCCGTCGTCGCCGGCCGGTCCCCGCTACAGCTCCTGCCGGCGGAACGAGAGCCAGGCGAGCAGCACGGCGGCCAGCACGATCGCGACGTTGACCGCGACCGGACCGGCGAGGTCGGATGCCGGCTGCCCGAGGGCCAGGGCACGCGCCGGCACCACGAGCGTCTCCGGCATGTACCGGCCCACCGTGGGCAGCGCGGAAACGATCCCCGTGACGACGAGGAAGACCACGCCGATCCCGGCACCCGCGGCCGCCGAGCTGGTCAGCGTGCTTCCCAGGAACGTCAGAGACGCGTACACCACCAGGCTGAGCCACAGCAGCGCGCACATCGCGACGAAGCCGCCGACCGGCAGCGATCCGAACAGGACGAGCGTGTAGTAGTAGGCGAGCACCCCCGCGACCACCGTCGCGACGAGCAGGTTCGCCGCCACTGCCACCAGCTTGGCAACCAGGAACGCCGCGCGGGACACCGGCTTGGTGAGGATGAAGGCAGCGGTCCCGCGGTCCTTCTCGGTGGCGACTGTCCCCATCGCCAGGAGGATCGCGGCCAGCGCCCCGAACTGCGTCAGGTTCTTGAGGAACTGGTCGACCGCATCCGCGATGATGGGCGTCGAGATCAGGCCGACGAGCGAGAGCTGGTCGCCGGCCAGCGCCTTGATGATCTCCGGCAGGTACTTCGCGGTGAGCGGCGAGACGATCGCGAAGAGCGCGAAGACGATCGCGACCACGTACAGGCGCATCGTGCGCGTCTGCTCCAGGAGCTCCTTGCGGAGCAGCAGGCCGAAGCCGCTCATCGGTCGGGGCGGTGCGCGGGCCCGGTCGGGCGCTCGGGCCAGGACGACGGCATGCGGTCGGGCTGGCGCTCCGAACCTGCGGTGGGACGTTGGTCACCGCGCGTCGTGGACCCAGCCGAATGCTCGGGCCAGGACGACACGGCCCGGCCGGGGCGCTGCGCGGGCTCGGTGGGGAGGTCGGGCCGGGAGGATGCCGCGCCATCCGGGCGCTGCGCGGGCTCGGTCGGGAGCTCGGGCCGGGGGGACGGCGCCCCGGGGACCGGCACAGCGCCGTCGATCACGTGTGCGCCGCCGATCTCCTGCGCGCCGCGGGTCCCCTGAGCGTCGCTCCCGGCTCCGGCGACGGGGCTGCCGGTCGGCGTCGGTCCTGGCTCCTCCGCGGGTCGCGCACCGTTGGCGACCAGGTGCAGGAAGACGTCCTCGAGGGACGGGCGCGCGCGCTCGAACGAGGCCAGCGTGACCCCCGTGGAGGCCAGCAGCGGCAGGAGGGCGGGCCCGGCCACCGCCGGATCGCGCACGAAGACGCGCAGCAGCCCGTGCTCGACGCGCATGTCGCGCATCCAGGGCTGCCCGCGGATCGCATCCGCCAGCCGTGCCAGCGCATCGGCCTGCCCGGGCTCCGGGTCGATCTCGTAGACGGGCTGCGCATATCGCTGGAGGAGCTCGTCGATGGGCGCCTCGATCACCAGGCTGCCGTAGTTGAGGATCGCGACCCGGTCGCAGACGCGCTCGACGTCGGTCAGGATGTGGGTGGACAGCACCACCGTGGCGGTCCCGCGGAGTCGCTCGATGATCTCCAGGACGTCCCGTCGGCCCTCCGGATCGAGCGAGCTGACCGGCTCGTCCAGGAACAGCACCGAGGGGTGGTTCACGATCGCCTGGCCGATCCCGAGCCGCTGCAGCATGCCGCCGGAGTACGTCCCGATCCGGCGCCGCGCCGCATCCTCCAGCCCGACGGTCTCGAGGATCTCGGCGACGCGGCGGCGCCCCTCGGCACCCTGCAGGCCGTGCAACCGCGCGACCATCTCGAGGAGTTCGACGCCTCGCATCCAGCCGTAGAAGCGCGGGTCCTGGTCCAGGTAGCCGATCCGGCGCTGCAGCCGGCCGTCGGTGAGCCCGATCTGGATGGCGTCCACGGTCGCGGTTCCGTACGACGCATGGGCGAGGCCGGTGAGCAGCCGCAGCGTGGTGGTCTTGCCGGCACCGTTGGGCCCGAGGAACCCGAAGATGCTGCCCCGGGGGACGCGGAGGTCGAGGCCGCGGACGGCATGGATGGAGCCGAACCGCTTGCCCAGCCCGTGCGTCTCGATGGCGAAGCCGTCGCTGACGGGTGGAGTCGGAGCAGGCGCCGGAGCCAGCATGACGCCATCGGGCGCGGAGGTCGGTGCGGTCCGGGCAGGGCCGGGCGTCGTCACGCGTCCTCCCGGCCGAAGAAGAAGTAGGCGAGCGGCCCGAGGATGTTCACGAAGAAGATGATGAGCGCCCAGATCGGCTTGCTCACGAACCGGACGTGCCGCTCCTCGCGGAACAGGTCGATGATCGCAAGCACGAGCAGCGCCAGCTGCAGGACGAGCAGCGGAAAGATGAGCGGCAGGATCTGCCGCAGCTGATCCATCTGGTGAGCGACGTCGGGCACATCGCACCTCCGGCGGACACGGACACAGGGACCATACCGTGGCCGTCCAGACCCGGCAGGGGCCGTTCGGGGCAGCGCGCGCAGGTCGTCCTTCGGAATGGATTCCCGGGGAGGGTGCGTGACTGGAAGATGCGCGTGGTCCACCCGCGCCGCGGTGGAGCGGGCGCCGGCGATCCCGTCGGGCGCCGTGCCGGACAACCGCTCGATGGGATCAATGACTCTGGCGGGCCGCGAGCCGCGCCACGGATACTGTGCGTCACGCGGGAGGTGATGACGCGCGGCTCATACCCCGGCCGCCGGGGCCGCGCCGAACCACTGGCGAGCCCGACCCGCGAATCGCCGAAGGGGGCAAGGGCGATGGGCCATATCCGCCACGAAGTCAAGGTCGGGGCGCCGGTCGGTGACGTCTTCGACCTCGCGTGCCGGACCGAACGGCACGCGGAGTGGGATCCGTACATGGACACGCGGAACTTCAGCGGGCCGATCGACCAGGCCGGGACCACGTTCGATTCGACGCTCCGCCTGATGGGCCAGCGGATCGAGAGCAAGTCCACCGTCGTGCGAGTGGAGCGGCCCCGGCTGATCCACATCAGGGGGAAGGCGAGCAACGGCTCGACGAGCGACTGGGTCTACCGGTTCGATCCGGCGGGCACTGCCACCCTCTGCACGCTGGACATCGAGTACGAACCGCCGGGGATCCTCGCGGAAGTCATGGACCGCCTCGTGTACGAGCGTGCGCTCGAGCGAGCAGTGCGCCACATGGCGGAGAACTTCGCGGCACTCGCCGAGGAGCACGTCCTGCAGCCCGCCTGAGCACGTCCCTGCGCCCAGGTGACGGTGGCCGGGCCAGTCCGAGCGAACGCGGGCTGGCCCGAATTGCGTCCAGGACCTGGCGTGGGCCCCGAAATGTGCCCGGGGCCTGGCGTGGGCCCCGAATTGTGTCCGGGGCCTGGCACGGGCACGGGGCCGGCTCCGGCTCTGACCCGGTCCGGTCGCGAGCCCCGGGGAACCGGAGCGGCGCAGGACGCGTCATGCGGTCGGCACGGCTCGCGGAGCCGGAACCCACGGAGGGACACCCGATGCGACGTACAACCCTGACCACCTCGACGGTGATCGCCCTGGGCGCCCTGGTGCTGTCGGCGGCTGCGATCGCCTCGCCGGCGCTGGCGGGTCGCGATCAGCCGGCCCCGGCGAGCGGCGGGATGGTGCCCGCCGTCAACGCATCCGCCACGAGCGAGCCGTCGATCACCGTTCACGGCACCGGGATCGTGACGCTGACGCCGGACATGGCCACGGTGGTGCTGGGCGTGCAGGCGCAGGCATCGACCGCGAAGGCCGCGCAGTCCAGCGCGTCGGCGAGCATGAACGCCGTCATCGCCGCGGTGAAGCGCCACAACATCGCCGCCGCGGACATGGCGACCGTCGACATCTCGCTCGGCCCGGTCTACGACTACAGCGGCAACAAGCAGACGCTGGTTGGCTGGCAGGCCTCCCAGTCGCTCTCGGTCAAGGACCGCAACCTGAACGACACCGGCTCGCTCATCGACGACGCCGTCGCGGCGGGCGCGAACTCGATCCAGGGCGTGACGCTCTCCGTGGCCGACCAGAGCGCTGCGGCCGCGCAGGCCCGCGCGGCGGCGGTGGCCGACGCGAAGGCGAAGGCCCAGGGACTTGCGACGGCCGCCGGCGTGACGCTGGGCGCACCGATCTCGATCAGTGAGACGAGCGCACCGTCGCCGACGCCGGTCGCGATGGCCGCACCGGCCGCGGGTGCCATGGCATCGACGCCCATCGTCCCCGGCTCGTTCCAGGTCGAGGTCGACGTGGACATCACCTACGCGATCGACTGACGGCGGGGCGGCGGCCACCGCCCGCCGGCTTGCGCCCCCCGGGGCCCGGGACGCTCCCGACGCGCCCATCGGTCGGTGCGACGCGTCGGCCTCCGGCACGTCGACTACCCTTGGCACAGGGAACCGACCACCGGAGACCGCGCGCCATGCCGAACCGCCGCCCGCTCCTCGCCGCCGCCCTGGCCCTGATCCTCCTGGCCGCACCCGAGGCGCCCATCACGGGCGCCTCGGTCGTGCTTGCCCAGTCCGATACGCCGCTCCAGGCCGGGCAGCTCGCCGCCCGGTCGATCGACGTCTTCGGCTATCTCCCCTACTGGGAGATCGACTCGACCGTCGACGCACACCTCCGCTATGACGTGATCAACACGATCGCGCTCTTCGGAGTTGCGTTCCGCACCGACGGCAGCCTGAACACCACCGATGCGAGCTACAGGGCCGTCACCGGTCCCACCGCGGCGGCCATCGTGCAGCACGCCCACGCGGCCGGCGACCGGGTGGTCATGACGTTCGAATCGTTCAACGCCGACCACAACGCCCAGTTCCTCTCCGACCCGCAGGCGCAGACCGCCTTCATCGCCAATGCCATCGCCCTGGTCCGGCAGCTGGGCCTGGACGGCGTGAGCATC